>JAISBN010000111.1 GCA_031266175.1 Treponema sp.
TCGGAATACAAGAAGGCGGGGCTGGTGAGGACGGGGTTACGGAGGCGGGTATTCGCTGAGCTGTATCAAATGCTGAAGAAACAGGAATACCATTACGGCCGGGACCCTGAAAGACACGAGGCAAAGATGGAACAATACCGGAGGTTTTTGGGGAAATCAAAAAAAGAGAACAATCTTGCAAATATCGCTTGACTTTTCTCATAGACGACTTTTTCGACTTGGCGGTAAAAATTCGGCTGGTAAACGCAGGGGCCAGGCGTTGGGGTTTTCGGTCATGGTTTCCATACAGCAGGTTTATGGGCTTATTTCAAATTGCCAAGCCCTTTTTGGATTTCGATATATTCCTGTTCGCTAATTTGACACATCACGAACTTTACAAATTCGCTTTTGCTTACGTGTATTTGGTTTGCCATCAAATGAATTAAATTATCGTCGACTTCGTTTGCCGAATGGCTGAATTTTGTCCGTATTGGTGTACGCATGCCGTCTTTATAAAACCAAAATACTTTATGGTCGGTATTGCTTTCCGCAAAACCTTTTTTACATAAGTTCAATCTAATATCTTTTGTTTTAAGCGTCATTGTATTTTTTCTTCCTTCGCGATAAGTAAAAGTATTTGCTTTAGCCTTTGCGCCGACTCGTCCAGTTTCCCGTCCTCTTCCAGCGCGATGTCTTTCCATAAAAAATTGAATTCCTCAAATACCGCGTCAAACAATTCTTCGAGTGTTTTGCCCCAGCAGATCATATCAAGCTGCGGATCTTCGTGAATGAAATATTCGTTTTCCTGTCTTACGTTGATTTTATACGGGGAGTCAAATACCAAAACAAAATCGTCAAATTCCATCCGTTCAACCGGAATTTTGGGATACTGCGATATAATTTGAAAGGTTGGAGTTAATACCGCACTCCCGGTATACGTTTTATACACTGATTCGCCTTGTTTCAAAACCGTGTTACCCATTTTGTCCTCCTATTCGCAGAGCCGGTATCGTCATGGTCTCCATAGTTCCGATCATAGGCGGTAACACCGCCTTTTTCAAGGGCGGGGGGCCGGACGCCGTTTTGGGGCTCCGCTTTCGGGGCCTACTTTTCCGTCATGGTAATGGTGGCGTCCCAGTCTGCGGGGGGCGGGTTTTGTATATGCTCCCCGATGCGGGCAATGTACATAGAGGAAAGGTAATCCTCGCCCCCGGATTTTTCCGTAATGGCCCGGGCCTGGTCAAAGTACTGGCGGGCGGTTTCCCATTCCCGCATGGTATACAGCTTAAGCCCCTTGTTGTACTGGTCCAGGGCTTCCCGGTCCAGCACTATCCCCGGCGGCAGGTCCCCGTCCCCCTCGCCCCGGTAGGCGGCGTACACCGCGTAGAGGCCCACCGCCTCGTTCTTTCCCTTTACCCGGACGCTGTCGGCCTTGCGGAAAATAAATTCGTCCCTGGCCGCCCCGTAGACGTTTTCCGACACGATGATAGACTGGCGGTAATACTTGGTAACCCCCTCAAGCCGGGAGGCCAGGTTCACCGTGTCCCCGATAACCGTATAATCCAGCTTGTCATGGAAGCCGATGTTGCCCACCACGCATTCGCCAAAGTTGATGCCGATCCCCGCGCCGAATCCCGATTCGGGCAGGGTGATCCCCGCGGTATCCACCCTGGCCAGGGCCTTTGCCATCCGCAGGGCCGCCCGGATGGAACTGGCGGAGGCGTTTTCCAGGGTTTTAGGGGCGCCGAAGATCGCCATGATGGCGTCGCCGATGAATTTGTCGATGTTCCCCCCTTCGGCGACGATTTCGTTTCCCATCAGGGAAAAATAGGCGTTCAAAAACGTAACCAGTTCCTGGGCGTTGGTTTTTTCAGAGATCTTGGTAAAATTCCGGATGTCCGAAAAAAGAACCGCCACCACCCTGGTTTCGCTCTGGCTGGACTGGGTGGAGGATTTTTTGATAATCTCGTCCATGACGTCGACGGGTACGTACCGGGCAAAGGCGGCCCTGGTTTTTTTCTGCAACGTGTCCATCTGGCGCAGCCGCAGGGCGTTGGCTATGATCGGGGCCGCGGCGGATAAAAAAACGTTTATGTTTTCCAGAATCGGCGGGGAAAAATACTCCTTAATGGAATTGCCGATATGAACCGTGGCAAAATCCTCGCCGGAATTTTTTAAGGGCAGCATGATGTAGGATTCGATCTTTTTGTTTTTTTCACCGGCCCCGAAAAAATCCTCCACCTCCCGGGAAACCACCTGGTAATCGGGAAAGAAGGTATTAAAATCCGCGATGGTAACGGCTTTAAAATCCTCGGCGATTTCTTCGGTATAGCCGGAGTGGTTGGCGGTGTACACCGCCAGGGAATTATCCGTATCCTTGATCATGACGGTACAAATTTCACATTCGCAGATATTTCGCAGGAGATCAAACACCCCCCGGACAAGCTCTTCCAGGGAACTGAGCTTGACCGAAAGTTCCGCCAGCAGTCCTATGACGGTGGTCTGGAACAGCTTGGTATCCAGCAGGTTGTTTACCATCTCGATAAGGGAATTGTCGTTAATGCGCTTTCCCTCCCGTTTAATTTGTTCGTAGTCCACCGGGGGCGAGCCGTCAAGAAAGGCCTCTATCTGTTCCTTCAGTTTTGAAAAATTTTCCGGGGATTTTTCTATGTAATAATCGGCCCCCGCCTGGCTTCCCCAGAACTTGTCCTTTGATTCTCCCAGGGAGGTAAACATGATAACCGGAATTGGTTTGGTGGAAGACCGGGACTTTAAAAGCCGCGTCGCCTGGTAACCCTTGAAGAGGGGCATTTCCACATCGGTAACGATAAGCTGGGGCAGAAAGGAATAGGTCATTTTGATTCCCTCCAGGCCGTTCACCGCCCGTCCCGTTTCGTACCCCTCAGCGTCCAGGAATTCCAGGAGCATGTCCGCAAAAATATCCGAATCCTCAAAAACCAAAATCCGTTTTTTGGCCGTTTTGTTATCCATTGGCTTCTCCGATTAATTCCCGGATGGCGCTTAACAGGTTATGGTCGTTAAATGAATTTTTGACGATATACCGGTTTGCGCCCAGCATCGCGGCCCTTTTCTGGTCCTCTTCGTCGGTTTTTGACGAAATGATGATAATGGGAATATTTTTTAAATTGTCGTTTTTTCTGATATTCTCGGTCAGCATAAACCCGTCCATATTCGGCATGGCCAGGTCCGTACAGACAAGATCGTAACGGGTGTTTTTTGCCGCCGCCAGGGCCTCGGAACCGTCGGCGGCGGTATCCACCCTGTACCCTTCCGCCTGGAGTATGTCCCGTTCTATGTCCCTGGTGGGCCGGGAATCGTCTACCACCAGGATTGATTTGCGCAGCCGCTCGTAGTCGATGTGGCGTTTTTTCATGTCGATGGTCTTTGTGCGCCGGGCCATTTTTATCAGCGTCGGGATATGCAGGGCGGGCACCATCTCGTAGTCCTCGCTCAGGACCACCCCGGAAAACACCGCCATGCTTTCCAGAAAAGAGGGCATGTTTTTAAGGATCACCTGCCGCATGCTGCTGATGCTGCCCACCGACAGGGCAATGGTTTCTTCATAGGCCCGGACAATTACCACGAAGACCGATTCGCTTTCCTGCTTTTTTTCGGCCCCGGGAATTTTTAAAATCTGATGGAGGTAGTAGAGCTTGACAATGCGGCCTTCGTATTTTATCCCGGGCCTGTCCACCACGGTGATAATGTCCTCCCGGTTCACCAGCAGGATCGTCTCCACAAAATTCGCGGGGATGATAAATTTCATGGTCCCCGACGAAACGGGAAACCCCATGAGGGACGCCATGGACAAGGGCACCGAAATGGCAAAAACCGTACCCTGTCCGGGAACGCTTTGTACGGTGATGCTTCCCTTCATCCGCTCGATATTGTTCCGTACCGCATCCATCCCCACTCCCCGGCCGGAAACGCTGGAAAGCTTTTCCGCGGTGGAAAAACCGCTTTGAAATATGTAGTTGATCAGTTCTTCTTCGTTTAAAGCCGCCGCGCTTTCTTTGGACACCAGGCCCTTTTCGACAATTTTTTTCCTGATCCCTTCGGTGCCGATTCCCCTGCCGTCGTCGGTGATGGTGATCTTCATATTCCCGCTTTCCCGGACGCAGCGGATAACCAGAAGGCCGGTCTCGTCCTTTCCCAGGGTTTTCCGTTCCGCGGGGGATTCTATGCCGTGGTCGATGGAGTTACGGATCATGTGCAGAAAAACTTCCGAAAGGGATTCTATCAGATTTTTGTCGATTTCGTTTTCCGCGCCTTCAATGCGGATCTGGACCTGTTTACCCAGCTCCGACGCGATGGTAAAAACATACCGGGGATACGCGTCAAGGACCGTGGACAGGGGAAGCATCCTCAGGGAAATAACGCTGTCGTAGGTTCCCCTGGTGTGGTTGCCCGCGTCGATGGCGTAATTTTTGACGATGGAGACAAGCTTGCTGATCATGGTTTCCAGGGGACGGAATTCCCTGAGCAGCGGGGAATTGTAGGATTCTCCGCCGGCCAGAAGCGCCGAATAGCGCCGGGAGAGTTCGCTTAATTCCTCCGTATCCCTGGCTATGTTTTTTGCGGCAATTTCCAGGGACTGCAGCGCCGCGGTATTCCTGATGATTTCGTTAATCCGGTCCAGGGATATCCTGATGCTTTCGGACTTTGCGTCTTCCAGCTTGCTGCGCCTGGACTCCCTGGCCGGCGTTTCGGCCCCGGCGGCGGGGGAAACTGTTTCCGTCCCGGAAGCGGCGCTGCCTTGGGCGGCGCTTTCCGGTCTGACACCGCTGGCTTCCCCGGAAGCGGAAAGGGCTTCGGCGGCAGGGGCCGGCCGGTTTATCCGGGGCACCGTAAAATCCTCGCTGGCGGCCAGGGCGGACAGTTCCTTTTGGAACACCGCCGCGTCTATGGCGTCGCCGGCCTCCGCTTTTACCGACGAAAGGCCGGCCTTAAGCTCGTCCGTGCCGGCCAGGATAAGCCGGACCGCCTGATCGCTTAAGTGTATCCGCTCTTCCTTAAGGGCGGCGAACACGCTTTCCAGGGCGTGGGAAAGGCCTTCGATTTGTTTGAATTCCAGCATCCGGGCGGAGCCCTTTAAGGTATGGAGGGCCCGCATCAGGGTCACCAGATCGTCCTGGACGGAGCCGCCCTCCTTTATTTCAAAGAGCAGCGTCTCCACCACGGAGATATTTTCAAATCCCTCGTCGACAAACTTGCCGATGTACTTTGATTTATCAATTGCCATAATCAATTACCATAATCGCCCGGACCGCCGTGTTTTTCCCTGCCCATAAAAAATTCCAGTTCCCGGGCAAGGCCGGCCAGTTTTTCCGCCGACGTTTTGGCGTTTTCGGCGGAACTGATAAAGTCCTTTAAACCCCGGGAAACGTCGGCCACGGCAATATTGATCTGTTCGCTGGACTTGCGCTGTTTTTGGGTGGAAACCGTTATAATCCGGGCCTGGTTTGAGGTAATCTCCGCCCCGGAACGGATTTCCCGGAAAATGTCCTCTAGGTCCTTGATAAGCTTGTATCCTTCGGCGATGCGGTCCGATCCCTCTTCGCTGTAGATAATAAGCGAAGAGGAGGAACTTTGAATTTCCTCCACCTGTTCACGGATCTGCCTGGTAAGGCCCGCGATGTCGTCCGCCAGGCGGTTTACTTCCCCGGCGACCACGGCAAAACGCTTGCCCGTTTCCCCGGCGCTGGCGGCTTCCAGGGCCGCGTTAAACGCGATAACCTTTGTCTGATCCGTAATGGTATTGATAACCCGGACAATGTCCCTGATCTTGGTAATTTTATTTCCCAGGGAGATGATGCCGTTGATAATCCCCGAATTTTTTTCCTTGATGTCCCCCATTTTTCTGACGTTTTTTTCCAGGACGGAAAAACCGTTCAGCACGTCCCCTTCCATCTTTGAAGCGATGGTGGCTACGCTGCCGGTTTTGTCGGCGATTTCCGCGGCGATCCTGGCGTTTTCGTTGATCGTCGTTTCGATTTCGTCCATGCTGGCGGCCTGGTTGTTGGCGGTACTAAAGTTGTCGCTGCTGGAAAGAGAAATGGCCCCGGCGGACTCCTGGATGGTTTTAACCAGCCCCCCGGTCCTGCCGAAGGCCTCCGTCCGCATGCCCTCAGACCGGGTCCGCAGGGCTTCCTTTTCCGCCTCCAGCCGGCGGCATTCCTTCAGCACGACCGCCGCGGAAAGATCCAGCGCCGCGGCAAACAGGATCCGCAGGACATTCCCCGCCGCCGAACCGCCGGCCGCGAAGGGATACACCAGCGCCCCCAGAGTTACCGCCGCCAGCGCCGCGGTCAGGACGATTTTGAAAATTCCGAACAGGTTTTTTGACACAGCCATCTTTTGCCCCTCATGTAGCGGTACGGTATTCTTCCACTTTTTCCTTTAATTCCTCGGACATGCCGTTCAGGCTGTCGGCAATCTTGGAAGTAGAGCTTGTGGCAATGACAAACTGCTTAACCCCGGCGGATATTTCTTTAAGGGCGTTAAAGATCTGGGAAGAAGCCAGTTCCTGCTGCTTGCTCAGGTTCGATATCTGCTGAGAGCGGGTAGCCACATTCTGGGAATTTTCGACAATATGTTCAAAGACGATCTTCTGCTCGCTCATTCTTTCATAGCCAAGCTCGATCTGCCTGGAGCCGCTGTTCGCTTCCGCAATCAGGGTTTGGGAAGCGCCCTGTACTTCTTCGATTTTCTGCTTGATCTCCCGGGTGGATTCCACGACGTTATCGGCAAAACGCCTGATTTCGGCGGCCACCACGGAAAACCGGGCCCCCGATTCGCCCGACGACGACGCCTCCAGGGACGCGTTAAATGCTATCAGCTTTGTCTGATCCGCGATGCCGTCGATAATGCGGATCGCCTCGCTGATGCGGATAATCATGTCGGACAAATTGCGGATTTCGCTGATGATCTTCTGGTTCTGCTGCCGGATGTCTTCCATCATCCCCTGGTTCGCCTCCCGCAGTTCCGCCCCCTTGCTGGAAAGTTCCTGGGTTTCCGCGGCCAGCCGGGCCACCTCCGTTGTTTTTACGGCAATCTGTTCCGACAGGTTCTTGCTGCTCTCCATGGTGCTGACAATTTCCGAAACGCTGGCGGACTGTTCGTTGGCGGTGGTGGTAATTTCCTTTGAAGAAGAAGACAAATCAAATACCGATGTTGCCACCAGCTGGGCGCTTTGCTTAAAAGAACCGAAGGTGGAACGGAGGATGTTAAGGAAGCCGTTAAAGGCCGTCATCAGTTCCCCGAATTCATCCTGGGAATTGACCTCCAGGGAAAGGGTCAGGTCGTTTTCATTCAGGCCCCTGAACAGGGTTTTAAGGCTCCTGACCGACCGGTTGATGTCCAGGGTGCTGACGGCCACAAAGGCAAAGGCCAGGAGCACCGAGACCAGGGCTACGGCAAGGTACAGGGCAAGCCGCTTCTGGGCCAGGCCGGTATTGTATTTGACAAGGCCGTCAAGCTGGTCCAGGATCGAGGTCCACAGTCCCGCGGCCCCGGCGTTAAGCTTCGATATTCCTTCGAGGCATTCCGCCGCGGTTGAGGGATTGGAAATGTTAAACCCGAAGATGCGGCCGTACTGTTCCGAAAGCGCCGCGGCCGCGTCCAGGTAACCGTCAAGGCCGCCGGCCAGCTCTTCGGCGCCCCCGCCCTCTTCCATGGCCAGGGTCAGGCTGTTTTTTACCCGTTCCGAATCGGCTTCGAAGAGGGGCCGGTTGTTGATAATCACCTGCCAGTCCGCGGAGGGAAGCATCATCACCGTCAGGGTCTTCGGATCCGCAGTAAATCCTGCCTGGGTAAGACGGCGGCCCTGGGCCTGGGCGTCGGCCAGTTCGGCGTTCCAGCGCTCCACGTTGGCTTCCGCCTGGACAAGGCCCGCCCTCAGGACGTTACCCGTGGAGATAAGCCGGACCGACGCTTCCGGCAGGACGGAAAGGGCCGTATTGATAAAATAATAGGTTCTCATATCGGAAACCAGGATCAGGGTGGAACGTTCGCCTATCCAGCCTATCAGCTCCTGAACCGAAAGGGCAAAATCCAGGCAGGCCTGATAAATCCCCTCATCCCCGGGGGGAATTTTTTTAAGCGCCCCCCAGGCCTCCGCCAAATCGGGGATGCTCCCCTCCGGCCTGTCCCACTGGACAAGCTCCCGGTCCAGGGACTTGATGGCCGCGTCGATTTCCTCGTCCAGCCGGGAGAGGTCTCCGGTTTCCAGCCCCAGGTACACGTTCAGATACCGGGACAGTTTTTCCGTCAGCACCGCCGCGGGGCGAAGGCAGTCGATCCCGCTTTGCTCGTTCAGGTTTTTGCGGATCGACGCCATGGTACCCGAATAGATGAAGAACAGCATAATCCCCACCGGTATCAGAAATACCGCGCTGGAAACAATAAGCTTGGTCGAGATTTTAAACCTGGAAAAAAACATATATCCTCCCGTAAAACGGCGGCGCTGCCGCTTGAGTGTTCACAAATGCTTTTTTAAAAGCACCCCCAGATAGTAATCCGGGGAAAATCCACCGATAAAAACTTCGTACCGCAGATCCCGGCTCCGGCTTAAGCTTTCCCCGGCCTGCCGGGCCCGGTAATCCCGCAGGACCCCGGCCTCCGCCAGGGAACTGAGCCGGTACTGGGCCGGCCAGAACCCGCTGTTTTTACCCAGGGAAATTTTATAATGAAATTCCGCTTCTGTAAACATATCCTGGAGGTAATAATATTCCCCCCTCAGAAAGGCGGTAAAGGCCGAACCGTCGCGTTCTTCAATAAAACGCAGCAGCGGATCAACGCCGGAAAAATCCCCCCGGTTAAGCAGAAACAGCGCCGAGGCGGCCAGCTCGTTCCCGTCGCAGGGACCGTCCCCGGACATCTTTTCCCCGATACGGCAGGCAAGATCCGCCGCCGCTTTTTCGTCCGCCGCAATGGCCCCCACCCTGACGGGATCGATACGGAGGTCCCCGTCCGCCCCGGCTCTCCGGGAACGGAAGACCGCAGGGGCCGGCTCTTTTCCCGACGGCACTGTCGCAGGCGCTAACGCCACAGACGCCGCCGCAGATGACGGCGCCGCCGCCGGGGAAGCGGAATTTTTCCGGAAATAAAACACGTTGTCCCGGTTTTCCTCGCCGAACAGCGGATGGCTTACCCCGGCGGTTTCCGAAACTCCCATAAAGAGGCAGGCCCCCTCTTTCATGGAAGAAGCCAGGTTGGAAAGAATCCTGTCCCGGTTCCTGGGAGAAAAGTAAATAAAGGCGTTCCGGAAAAAAACCAGATCGTAGGATCCCCCCGGCAGGGGATCCATGATGTTGTGAACAAAGAAATTGATATGCCGCCGAAGGGAACCGTCCAGGGTATAACCGTTGTCCCCTTCCTGTAAATACGGGGCCAGCAGATGCCGGTAGCAGCTTCCGTCCTCCCGGAGGCTGTGCCTGCCGTACACTCCCCCCAGGCCCGCGGCAATAACCTGGGGATTGATGTCAAAGGCGTCAATCCGGTACGGCAGGGATGCGCCGGTATTGTACTGCTCCAGGACCGCGGCAATACTGTACGCTTCGCAGCCCGAGGACGTGGCCGCGGAACAGATCCGGAGGTTCCCGTGAAAACCCGGCAGCAAACTCCGGAGCAGCCTGAAATGGGCCGGCTCCCGGAAAAAATAGGTTTCGTTCACCGTCAGAAAATTGGCCGCCTCCCCGGAATCAAAGACCTTTTCCAGCACGGAGGGATCTTCATATTCGCGGCCGTAGGTTTTGATAAGGTAGCTGCGGAATTTTTCCAGATCCCCCTCGTCCGCCTTAATGCCCATGCGGTCTTCCGTAACCAGGAACAGCCGTTCCGTTTCGCCGGTCACCCTGTTCCCCTGACCAGGGAATCAAGTTCCCCGGGAATTTTGTCCAGGGGCAGAACCAGATCCACGCATCCTGTTTCCGCCGCCGCCTTCGGCATGCCGTAAATCAGGGAAGTGGTTTCGTCCTGGGCCAGGGTAATCCCCCCCATTTCCCTGATTTTTCTGGTTCCCGCGGCCCCGTCGCAGCCCATGCCGGTAAGCACCACGGAAATCACCGATTCCCCCAGGGTTTCCGCCGCGGTTCTGAACAGCACGTCCACCGCGGGTTTTTGATTGTTCTCCGGCTCGCCGTCGAAACAGGTAAAGGAGGGCGCCGCCTGGCCCCGCAGGGCAAGGTGAAGATCCGTCCGGGCTATGTAGACCCGGCCGGGGGAAAGCCGCTCCCCCTCATCGGCAAGCTTTACTTCCAGGGATGTATAGGTATCCAGCCATTGGGCGAATCCTTTATCGAAGCCCGATGAATTATGCTGAACCACCGCGACCGGAACGGGAAAAGAACCGGGCAGGAGGGAAAAAAAGCGGGACAGCGCCTTGGGGCCTCCGGTGGACGCGCCGATGACCACCGCGGAAACGCCGCGTTTTTCGGGGGCCTTTCCCATAACCGGGCCGGCGGAACCCTCCGGCTTTCGTATTTTAATGCCGCTGATCCGCTTAAGGGTATCGTAAATGTCCTGCCGTTTGGCGGGAGTCATGGAAGCGGTAAAGGTATCCTTGGAATAAAATTCCAGCGCCCCCCGGAGGGTTGCCTCGTAAGCGGTTTTTGCCGTGTCCTGGCTGGAAATAACCACGATGGGAACCACCGTTTCCTTCATCACCCTTTCAATAACCTGTAAACCGTTCATTTTTGGCATTTCAATATCCAGGGTGACAAGGTCGGGATTAAGGGACAGAATTTTTTCCACCGCCTCTTCACCGTCCGCCGCTTCCCCGATAATCCTGAAAGCCCCGGCGCCTTCAAGAAAATCCTTAAGGATATCGCGGACCATCGCGCTGTCGTCAACAACCAGGGTGTTAATCATGGGGAACTCCTTGCGGTACGGCCTCTGCCAGTTTTTCCGTTTGTAAAAGAAGGATCATGTCTTCCCCGAGAAAACAGGCTTCCCGGAAACAGGGAAAGGCCTCTGCCAGTACCGCCGGCAGCCCGCGGATTCTGTCGCCGGGAACGTCAAGATCCGTATCAATCCGGGGAACCAGGAGGACCAGCCGGCGGGAGGGATCGCCGGTTTTTAAGACCACGCCGTGGGGGGCGGGGAAGGATTTTTTAAACAGCGCCGGCAGGGAAATATACCCGCCGTCCTTATCCGTTTCAAAGAGGTTTTCCTGGACCCTGGGCGCGGGGATTATCCGTTCGGTATCTTCGGCAGGGATACCCAGCAGTATCCCCCCAAGGCTGCAGATGAAAAATTTCATGATCCCCCCGGCCGGCACAAGTCAAAGCTACGGCGTATACGTTTCAAATTCCTTTTTTATGGTCCCCTGTTTTACGGCGTCGATCAATTTCTGAACTTCAAGGCACAGGATATGGTCCTCTTTCCATTCAAAAGACGCCTGAACCAGACCCTCCCCTTCGCCGTCCTGCTCAACCTTAAGCAGGGCTTCCCCGGGGATGTCGGCGATATCCGTTACATCGTCGATAAGCAGGGCCAGCTTATCCACCGATTCCTTAAGGACGATGATCTTGGCAAGCCCCGCCGGGGCCGGACCGGACCGGGGTTCCCGGTCATCCCGGAGCAGGGCGTCCAGGTCGATAAGCGCGTAGGGTATGGAATAACGGTTGATGATGCCCTGTATATATCCGGAAACCAGCGGCAGGGGAAAGACCTTTTCCAGGGCGGATACTTCCCCGATCAGCTTTGAGGGAACGGCGTATTTTTTATCCCCGACGGTAAAAATAAGATATTTTTCGACCGGCCCGGCTTCTTCCCCGGAACCGGCCTCCAGGTTTTGATCGTCCACCCCGAAAGTATACCACACCTTGCGGCTTATTCGCAATCAGGGGTAGAGTGAACTATATTTTATTTCAGGGACAAGTCTTTTTCGGGATTCGGAAAAGCAAGGAGCGGATGATGAAAAAATACCTGCTGATCCTCCTCTTTTGCGCCGCGGCGGTGTCTGGTTTTGGCCAGTCAAAGGAAAAAGAAGCGGAAATTATCAGGCTTCTGGAACTAACCAATGTCAAAAACCTGGCGGAACAGGTTTTTGACCTCTACATACCCCAGCTCCAGACGCTGGTTCCTTCGGTTCCCCAGGAATTCTGGGATCTTTTCAAGGCGCAGATGGATTTTGATGATTTTATCAAGGCGTATATTCCGCTTTACGACCGGTATTATACCCTGGAGGAAATCCGGGCCATGATTGTCTTTTATGAATCCCCGGCGGGTAAAAAAGTTATCGAGGTAACGCCGCTGATGACGGCGGAATCCATGTCCATAGGCCAGGAATGGGGGCTTAAAATGGGCCAGAAGCTCCTGGAAGAAATGAAACAGAGCGGCTACCTGGACGCCTAATCATAGCAGAGGCAGATTCCGTAGACCTGTTCCGCCCCGCCCCGTTTCAACGCCTCCGCGCAGGCGTCCATGGTAGAACCGGTGGTGTACACGTCGTCAACGAGAACCGCCCTGCGGGGTACGGCCCTCCCCGTCCGCAGGACGATCCGCCCCTTCAGGTTGAGCCGCCGTTTTTCCCGGTCCAGCTCTTTCTGGCTTTCCGAGGGGAGCCGCTCAAGGCAGCGGCAGACCGGCAAAGTAAAAACACCGCCGCTTTCCCGGCGGTGTTTTTTTTCCAGCCACCCCGCCAGATACTCAACCTGATCCCAGCCGTGATACTTGATTTTGCCCGGCCGGGGCGGAACCGGCGCCCAGGCCGCATCAGCCGCCCCCGAAGTCCGGTGCGGCGCACGGCGCCCTTCCCGGCCCCCGGCCGCAAGAAGGGGGCCGAAGCGTTCTTCCAGGGCCCGCACAAGGAGGGCCGCGAAAAAATTCCCCAGGGAAAGCCTGCCTCCGAATTTATAGGCCTTAAGAATTTTCCGGTATGGTCCCGAATAGGGGAACAGGGGGAAAATCCCGTCAAAGGCCCGTTCCGGTCCGTTCCGGCAGGAAAGGCACATGCCCCGTTCCGAGACAAGTTCCCTGCCGCAGCGGGAACAGCGGACCGGAACGGACCATGCCGCTTCCAGGGATTCCCCGCAGGGGGCGCAAAGGCCGTACAGGGCCTCCGCGCCGGGACGGAGGGTTTTTCCGCAGAGGGCGCAGCCCTGCGGAAAAGCCCATTCCCACAGGGAAGCGGTCCACCGGGAAAGACGCGGGGCCGTCAATTTTCGCGGGCCCGCCAAAGGGGTTTTCATACCCCTCTAAGGGCGCTGCCGGGGAGGGCGCTTGCCTGCGGGGAGGATTTTTTAATGCTTTATCCGGAATTTTCCGGCGGGGATTTTAAAACCTCTTTCCAGCGCTGAACCACCGCCAGCGCTTCCATGGGGCTCATGGTGTCGGGGTTCAGCGCCGCCAGCTCCCGGATGATGCGTTCGATGTCTGTCCCCGGAAGATCATCCCGCAACGGGGGAAGGAAAATAATTTTTCCGTTTTTTTCCAAGATTTCGATACAGGGGGCCGCCGGGGTTTCTTCCGCGGCGTATTTTGCATTACGGTATACCCCGAACATGGGTTCCATCTTAAAGGCGAAACGGAAGGGGTGTAAATAGCATTTGCGGAAAACTTTAAAAACTTTGGAAAAAAAGTTCCCGGTATTTTCTGGGTATATAAAATTTATAATCATAGCAAAATTACGGCAAACTCATGACAGGGCGTCTTCTTTTTGTGCTGCCGGAAATAACAGGATACACGACGAACCTTCGGTTCGCCCTCACGGAAAAACGCGGACTTTTATACCGTTATTACATTAGGCAAGGTAATGGCCTTTACAGGACATAATAGGCAAATTTTGATTTTCATCGCAGGTATAGATAAGGCGGTTCGCTTCATCTATGTGGCGGCTATAGGCTTTCATGTGTTTGAGCGGCTCCGGCTTGCCAATACCCTTCAGCAATCCGTTTCGCAGTATATCTTCAATAAGCAAATTTATTTTTTTAGGGTTTTACGGTCTTCGGCCTGCCATTCGACATATTCCCTGAAAGCCTGGGGCGTGAAAGTAAGATCATGCATCTTCCATGGCCTTTAGTTCAGCCATGGTTTTGACAATACCCCGGCTTTCTTCAATGTCCCGCAAACCTTGCTGTAGTTTCCCGGTAAAGGCCGCATTATACCGCTCTTTTTCCCATTCGTCGTAGGTTTTCTTCGGCAAAATGACAATTTCCTGCTGGCTATAGGTGTTTTTCAATATCCGGACGACATCGGCGTTGAGTTCCTCCGCTTTCAGGTGGTAGGTTGCATACATACCGTTTTCTCCTGTTTCAAATATACCCTTTCCGCCGGGGTAGGACAAGGTTCCGGCGCCACGGATACCACGTACCGAGGAGGTTACCCGGGGTGTTGTCCTGGTCAACAGTTCGTCCAGGGCGTCCGCTTCTTCTTCGGTCATCATAGCCATGTGCTTCTCCTAGTCCTAGTTCCGCAACATACGAAACGCTTTTCTGCACTTCATCGCATGAAAAACATTATAGGAGGCCGGGGGTTATATGGAAGCGGCGAGCTTTTCCCGGACCAGTTCGCCGATTATTTCCGCATATTATAACCGGATTCGTATACATTCGGCACTTGACTATGCGGCGCCTAATGTGTTTAACTCAGGACAAGTCGCTTAACGGTGTCTACCAAACGGGGTAAAGTCCAAGGCCCGGTGAAACTCTTCGAGTATTATCCGGTCTTTATCAGTTACGTAAAATTCCCCTTCCATACCGCTCACTTTACCCTGTTTTTATCCTTTTGTAAATTCCTTTTACCTGGCATTCTCTAAAATTTCTGGAATATACATACGTAGTAGCTCCCCTGGTTCCGGTTATTAAAACCTTAACCGGCTGTTCCTGTACGATAGACGGTTATTCGTTTACCGATTATGTCCGTTATGGCCGTGAAGTGACTGTCCGTATTATACCGGAACCGGGAAAGCTGCTTTCAAAATTTCTAATAAACGGATTTGATTATTCTGCCGGCAGCCAGAAAACAATAGCGGTATCGGTTATTCCGATGACTATAGAAGCTGCGGCGGAATCTCTGGATAATTTTGACTTCGGGAGCGCGCCGGACAGTTCCGCGCCGGAAATCGCGCAGGACCAGTACGAATATTTTGTTTCTATTTCACCCACGCCGGGGTATACAAGCTCATCGAAAGTGACCAGGGTTCGTAATAATTTATATATCGGAAGCGATCATACCAATCCGCCGTTAGGGTATTATTTGAAGTTTGATAGCTCGTTCTCGCTGGATCAGAACAAATGTATTTTTACGCTTGACATCTCAAAAAGAATCGATGATGATTTTGTAATTGTTCAGGCCTTTATTAAACTCAAACTCATTGCTCCTTATGATACGAGTGGATGGATAGATGTCTTTGGACCTTATTTTGATCTGGGCGGCTATGGCCGTATTAAAACAATAGGACAACTGAATGAATGGACTAAAATACGGTTTATAGCCAACCCACGACTGCCGTTAACCATAAGTCTGTCTTCACAAGATAGTACACTCAATTTTCGATTTGACTCATATTCATTTGGAATCGACGACATTTCTGTTATTCCGGTCAGCGTTGGTCAGGTACTCAATCCATTTTCCATTCAATACCCTTCCGGTGGATTTTCTTTCAATGCAAACAAATCTTTTATATTTGCGGAATTAGATACAGATGATAAAAAACGGCTTCGGATTTTTGAACCCTCTCCTAACGGAACCGTAAGCGGGGATCTTCTTAGCTACGTAGCTCCCTATTTTGTTGGTTTTGATAGTAGTGGCCTTGTCATCGGAAGCAGTGATCCTTTTGGCCGTTACGCTTCGGCAGTAAAAATGACTGTCATAGATGATGGATGGTACAGGAGTGAAGTTTCGTATAATTTTAGAGGAAAACTATTAATAGTGCCCAAAGGAACCGCAACGGTAGACGGTACAATAGGGCATAATAGTGAAGTATTTGTACGTTCTGTAGAAGGGGGAGATTTTACCGTTTATTTTGGTGGAACAGCGCAGGTGCTTTTTACCGGTATCGCGGCGGACACGATTTTTTACACCGTACCCGATGATCGGGATTACTTATACACTTCCTATTTTGATATAACAGGGGATATTGGTAGAGTGGGAGCGTACAATACACTGGCCTTTGGAAGTAACCCGAGAACATACGAACTTATTTTCTAGGAAAGGAGGGGTGGTATGGATACTTTTGATTTAGGGAAGTGGCTTTCCAAAACTCTTGACGGCGGATATACCATATGATATGTTTAACCAGCCCGAGCTACTGTCGTGATGACAGAAGGAGAAAAAGTGGCGACAACTACTTACAGTGATATGACCGCGGCGGAAACGCTGCATGACGAAGATGTGTTTGCCGTTGACCAGCCCTCCGGAAACGTGAGCCGGAAAACCCGGCTGGATCAAGTGGCGGAGTATGTTGGAAATAAAGCCGTTGCTCCCGAAAAGGAACGGGCGGAAAGTGTTGAAGAAAGCCTCGCGGAAGTCATCGAAGAACTGAGCACTCATAAAGCCAATATCGTTTTCGTTCCGAAACTAAAGACCCTTGCGGAAGCCGTCGTTTCAGATGTTCTAAAGGCCATAACTTTTGATACTTCAAGTACTCCTCCGATCCCGGCCGTTTCGGGAAATATCGTGTTTTCCGATGGCAGCAGTATTACCCAGATTATCGATTCCGATATAGCCCTGGCAAACGGTAAAAAGCTTCTGGGGGTCAAGAAAGATACCGCCCAGGCAAACTTGCTTTCGGTCGGCGATTACGGAACCTATGAACAGA
>JAISBN010000152.1 GCA_031266175.1 Treponema sp.
GAAAAGTCAATTTCTCGCCAGATTCCCGATGGCGTAAAGGGGGTACACCTCAATGTCCTCGTACTGTTTGAAGTTTTCAAGGGAAGTGCGCGCGCCCCGTGGAAGGTGCTTTTCCTTCATGAATAGCCTGAGACTTTGCATGGTCCCGGTGGCGCCTGATTTAACTTCTATGGGAATAATGGAACTGCCTTTCTGGATGACAAAATCAACCTGGGCATTGCCATGCGGGCCTGTTCCTGCGGAGCGCTGCCAGCAGTAAAGCTCCTGAGGCCTATAGTGAGTAATTACGCCGTTCTGTGCCCTTTTTGCCCATCTTCTGCTCCTTCTTCTTTGTAGTCCATGCTTATTTTTCTGTCTATCAGATGGGGTAAGGTCCAGGTCGAATACAGCCCCCGCAGATCCTGGATTTCCTTCGGCGGCAGGGTTACAGGACTTGCCACCTGTTCCCCGGACAATACCCGCATCTTCAACAGTCGGCACAGCAAGGCCTGCGTCTATCTTGTCCGTGTTGTTCCGGGCAAGGCTTATCTGTTTAAACTCGCAGGTGTTGGCTATGATAGCCTCCTTCACCCGGTCCTTTAACAGCCGTACAAAACAAAAACTCGTGATGGCCGCTTCCACCGGCACATAGGTCTCGGCCGTCAGGGTCCGGTAAAACGCCGCCAGCCCCGCTTCGTCCGGTTCGAAGGTTTCTATCCGTTTCTCCGTCGGCCCCTCGTCCCGGTAACAGCAGGTGAACCGGTTGGTGTGTAAATCAATCCCGATACATTGCATAACGTACCTCCACAAAACTTGATTGTCCGGCGGAACTCCGGTATAGTTGGACCATTCGTCTATTCGGGGTACTGATCGTGTCCGGACCAGTCCTCAAGAAGCAAATGCTTTCTGATTGCCGCGTAAGCGGCTACCCTGCCGGTTGTTAATCGTGGTTACGGGGTCAGGATTCTGCCCCGGGACGAACAGCAACCGGTAGTTGTTCATCCGAACTCCTACACTATACCGGATAACCGCATGTTTTTATCATAGCTCCGTGGTTCAGAAGCTGTAGGTCAGCGCCGTTTTCACATAGTGGTTATCCCGGTACTGGCCCAGCTCTCCGCTGCGGCGGCCGCCAAAAAAGCCCGCGGACAGTTCCGCGCCGACGCTGTTTCTGGTCCAGGTAACGGCGGGCATGATAAGAAAGTCCCTGTCCTCGATGCCCCAGAGGGCGGTGGTCTTTAGTTCCAGTTCGTCCTGCAGGAATTTCTTTGAGAGGATCGCCGTAATCCTGGTGGAGCTTAGGTCCCTGCCCGCTTCGATATCGGTAAGGGGATTGGCGCCTGTCCTGTCACGCCTCAGCATAACGCTGCCGCTGCCCTGGAGGTTCAGGTTTATCCCCCATACCAGGTCCCGGTCAAAACCCAGGGACCACACCAGCGCGGGGTTGTACACTCCCCCGTCATTCCCCTCCAAATCGCCGGTAATGTTCGCCCCCAGCTCGGAGCGGACATTGAATCCCCCGATCACCCGGGCAAAATCCACGCCGATATGGTGGTACCAGTTATAGTCAATGTTGATGATGCCCCTGGGGTTCGGCGGTACGGCCGTCAAATTACCAAGCCTGAGGGTATACGCCGGACGGGGCAGCCTGCCGAAGTAGTACTGAACGCCAAAGTCCGAAGAACCGGCGGTCGCGGAATACCGCAGCCCCCCCTGGGCATAGCTCAGGGTATGCCGGGTATTGGCGTAGTAATCCTCAAGTTTGAATTCCCGCAGCCAGGAAACCAGCGCCGGGGACAGCCCAGGAGACGCCGCAAGCCCGGTAATCGCGGCGGTAACGCCGCTTATCTGCGAAGGGGTCCAGCGGCCGTTCAGGGCATATTCATTGCCCTGGAACCAGGGGACAAAGACCCCCTCGAGCCGGGAAAGATCGCCGGTGCGCCAGGTGATATGGAGCATGGGCCGGGCTATCTTAACGGCCCGGGGTTCGGCGATGGCACTGAGGTCCGAATAATCAACGGGGTTGACCACGTCCAGGGGACCGAAGCTGTCGGCCCTGCCCCAGGTCAGCTTTCGCAGCCCCCCTTCCACATCCAGCGGGCCAAAGTAGGCCCGGACATAGGCTTCGTCAAAGGCGACCGGAGCGCTGTTCCAGAAGGACCCCGGAACAGTCCCGTCCAGCGCCGGGCGGAGCTTCAGGTTGATCACCGCGTCCGCGGCGGAACCGGAGGCGGAAAAATTCAGCTTCCCCGAAAAGATGTCCCCCAATTCGGTGCTTCCCAGTTTGGAAGAAGAACCGGCGTCGCCGGTAAAAAACTGTAGTTCGGCGGAAACCTCGCCGCTTATCCTGACGCCGGGCCCGCCGCTGTTCCCGGCGGGGGCGGCTTCCGCTCCGAACCCGAAGCTTTCCTCGGCGCCGAAACCGGCGTCCGCGTCCTGGGCGCGGGCCAGCGCCGCCATGAAAACCACGACCAGCAGCGCCGCGGTCCGGCAAAGGCCCCGCTTTCCCCCGGGACCGCGGGGCGCCTCTCCGGACACCGGCGGGAAGCGCCGCGGACCACCGCCTTTCACCGGGGGTTCCCCGTCTCAAGATAGCGGGTGGTAAAGACCGGCTCGGGGACGGGTTCGCCATAGCGGAGGATCTCCACATTGATGGTGGTGCTGGTTCCGCTTCCGAGGGTCATCATCCTGGTTTTAACGGGGCTCAGGTACCCCTGAACATTCTTGAACTCCAGGGTTTCCAGGGTTTTGATATGGGCGCCCTTTTTGTCGTAGAGCTCGATTTTGTAGTTCACCTTGTTGGCCTTGTCGATCCACTGGACCATTTTTGAATACTGGTAGGAACTGTCCCGGGGCCGGGACTCGATCACGTAACAGGCCTTGCCGTTGTAGTTTTCTTCCCGTACCAGGGTATGGGTATCAAGGTCCGGTTCCCGGTCGGCGGAAGAGATGTCGTCATAGGAAAGATCGGTACCCATAAAGCTCCCGGACCCTTCGGAAGCGGCGATTCGCCGGACTTTTCCCAGGGAGGGAAGGAATATCCACTGGTTGTTGCTGCCGTTTTTGTTTTCCAGGGTAAGGAACCGGGTACCGGCCACGCCGGCGGGCTGCTTGAATTCGATCATAATCCGGGAAGCGCCGTCGGGGTCGTCCTTGGAATACTGATCGATGAGCCGTTCCGTGGTGGAACCGTTCTTGGCGGCGATTACCCACCGGGAGCGGCTCTGGATGGTGGCGGCGTCGATCCTGTCCCGGGACTGCTGTACAATGGCCCGGGCATCCTGAGCGGCGGCGGAGACAACAAATCCCGCGAGCAGCGCCAGGACAGCCAAAACATGTTTTGTTTTCATAATAAAACTCCTCTATATCGTTTAACGATATCAATCAACTCAATCAACTCACCGGCGGCGTAACGCACCCGCCGGTGTATACCTGGCGTACCCGTTACGCCACTGCCAAAATCACCGCGGATCATTCCTCCGGCGTCATGGCAAATTTCGGTTTAAAGGTCAGGAGCAGCGCCGGTATTACGGTAAGGCTTACCAGGGCGCTGGTAATCATGGTCAGGGCTATGAGCAGCCCGAAGTTGGCCAGCATGTTAAACCGGGAAAAGAGGATGACGGCAAAACCCAGCCCCACCGAAAAGGCGTTGATAATGATCGCCCTGCCCGATACGGCAAAGGTAGCTTTGAGCCCGTGCCGGGCATACTCCCGCTTAAACGCCGCCATGTAGTGGATCGTATAGTCAATGCCGATGCCCACCGCAAGGCTGGCGATCATCGAGGTTCCGATGTCCAGCTTTATTCCCAGGAAACCCATGACCGCGAAATTAAAGAGGATGGAAATAACCAGGGAAACGATACCCACGCAGCCCGCGGCCAGGGAACGGTTTGAAGCGGCCAGAATAATGAATACCAAAAAGAGGGAGCTAAGCACCGAAATAAGCTGGGAGCGGACCACCTGCTTGTTCAGCGAGGATTCTACCAGGGCGCTCCCCCCCACGGTAACCTTGACATCCCTGGGGAAACGGTCCTCCACGAAGCCGTATATCGCGTCCAGCGCCCTGGCGGTGTCGGATTCGCCCAGGGTACGGAACTGGACGGTGGTTTTTATCGCCGTGGGTTCCAGGGGATCGTTGGCATAGGAATCGACGCTGCCGGAAAGCAGCACCAGATAGTTGGATACCAGATCCGCCAGTTCCCCGGGCCGGGTCTTTCCGTACCGGGCGGGATCCGCGGGAATTTCATAATACGAGGCCCCTTCAAAATTAAGGGCCCTTTTCAGTTCCTTCACCAGCTCCCCCGCTCCGGGATTCACCGTTGATCCCGATTTAAGGGCGGCGTCGAAGAGGCCCGCTATGTCCTCAAGGGTATATATCCGCTCTGCGGCAGGAGACTCTTCGGGAGGCGGCGCTTCGTCCTTTTCAAAGGCGCCGAAGCCGAACTCCGCGGCGTCATCCACGCCAAAATTGCCAAAGCCGAAATCATCGCCGGCCGCGTCGTCTTCGTCAAAACCAAAGGTAAATTCATCGCCCTCCGGCGCGGGGGGAGCCTCTGTAATCCCGCCTGATTTTTTGATCCCGCCGGGGCTTTCGTCGGCGTTAAAAACCTGGTTTATCCGCTTGACCATATCCGTAAAGCCCATGACCTTGCCCACTTCGGGAACCCTGGTCTCCATGTACCGGTTAAGATCATCCATGGCGGAAAGGCAGGCGGGACCCAGGAGAACGCCGGAGGGGGCCTCCGCGACAATGCTTACCACCTTGGAACCGCCAAACTGTTCCCTGATAAAACGGTCCGATTCGGCGATATTCGTATCCGGCCTAAAGTACTCGACAAACACGTTGTCGATGATAATCCTGGAAGCGCCGGCAAGGGACACCAGTATCACCGCCGCGGCGCCGGCAAGGACCAAGATCCGGTGTTTGACAAGGGAGGGGAAAAAATCCGCCATGACCCTGCCGAGGGCATCCTGTTTACCGCCGGCCCGCTTCGCCCTGAACGGCCCGGGTCCCCTGATAATAAGCAGGGCGGGAATCATGGTAACCGCCACCCCGAAGGAAACGATAACCCCGAAACTGGCAAAGACGCCGAATTCCCGGATGGGCAGCACCGTGGTAAAACAAAAGGAAATGAATCCCACAAAGGTAGTAAGGGCGGCAAGGAATACGGGCTTGATAATCTTCTTTACCATCGCCAGTACAAAATCTTTGTGGGCCGCCCGGTCCATATTCCCCGTTCCCAAATCTTCAAGGTAATGGGTGATCACGTGGATTCCGTAGGCGCTGCCCACCGCCACCAGGATCACCGGCAGCACCGTGGATATGACCGACAGTTTTATGTTGAAAAGGGCCATCGCGCCCATGGACCACAGCGCGGCGATCAGCACCGTAAGCAGGGGCAGCACGACCCCGGCCAGGCGCCGGAAGGAAAAGAAAAGCGTAAAAAGCACCACCAGGACCACCAGCGGTACCAGGAGCCGCAAATCCGCCCGGACCGCTTCGTTGATGGTGGCGCTGATCACCGGAAGCCCCGAAACATACACCTCCGCCTGGCCGGCGAACATCTCCCGGGCAATGTCCCTGACCTGGATAAAACTGTCCACCACTTCGGGCTTTCCCGCGTCTTCGGAGGGAACGTTCATGGGAACCAGAATCTGGGTGGAACTGAAGTCGTCGGAAATAAGGGAGCGGCGGTACAGATCCCAGGAAAGCAGCCTTCCCTTAAGCCGGGCTATTTCTTCCGGGGTTCCGGAAAAATCATCGCCCAGGAGTTTTTCCACCGTGATGGAATCGCTGTCGCCGGTAATATAATCGGCGTTAACGATAGAGCTTACGGGATCAATAATCTCGATGGCCTCCACCCTGTCCACATACTTCCGGATCAGATTTAAAAAACCGGGATCAAAGACATCGCCGTAGGTTCTGTGGAGAGCCACCAGGATAAAGAGAGAACTGCCGAAGGTATCGTCGATCCGGGCGGATGCCTGCCGGGCCGGATCGTTCTCTGAGATAAAGCGAAAATTATTGTTGTCCAGCTCAAGACGGGGAAGCTGCAGTGTAAAGAAAACCGTTACCAGCGCAATAACCAAGAGGATAAGCCAGGGATGCTTATACAATTTTTCCATACTTAAAAATATACTGGAAATACCGGAAGATAGCAAACTAAAGCAGGGATTCCCCGGCCATGACGCTTCCCCGGGACGTTTTTACCGGGTACTTACAAAAAACGGGAAAAAGAACTATACTTGTTCCCATGAAAACCTTCCTGAAAACACAGGGCGCATTGGGTGTTTTGGTTATCCTGGGTTTTTTGTTTGTTCCGCCGGCGGACATCTTTGCCCAGACGCCGCCGGCGGATCTTGAAGATACCCTTAACGAGGGCACGGTACGGCTGCAGGCCGGCGGAATCGGGAGCAGTTCCGGCGCGTCGGTAACCGGCTATCTGACCAATACCACTTCCTCCGCCGTTGCCGTCAGCATTTATATCTCCAACGGCATATACCTGAGGAATTCCAAAGCGGGACAAAATATGGCCGCGGTTCAGGTGTACCTTGCGGACGGCAGGTATTATTCCCGGGGAACGGATCGCTTCATTACCCTGGAGCCAAAGGTAAGGACCGAAGTTATATTCATCGCCTTCTGCGCCGACTTTGAAAAGGAAAATCCTACCGACCGGGAACGCTTTACCTTCACGGCCATGCCCTCATCCATACAGCTAACGGTTAACAAAATAAGCCGGTATCTGCGGGACACGGAGGGGGACCTGGTAAACGCCGCCCAAATCGCCCTGTGGCTTGCCCAGGGAGAAAGCATTTCATCCATAAGCAAAAAATTCAGGTTTGCCCCCGAAGACGAAACCGCTGCCCGGGAGATTTTAGAGTACTAACCGGGAAGGAAATGCCGTATTCCGGCAGTTTCTCCCGGACTTTCTTTCCATATTCCGCATTAAACGGTTACCGCAGCCCGGTCAGTCTTGAAATGAAGCCGGATGTTGGTATAGGGTGATACGCCTTCCGTTGTTCGGTCGGGCTAATTCCTTATCCTGTAAATATTTGCGGCCTAGAAGACTTGAACTTCCATGCCTCTCGGCACCAGCACCTCAAGCTGGCGTGTCTACCAGTTCCACCAAGGCCGCCGGGTTGGGTCTAAAGACCCAACCTTAATCGTGGGATTTTTCCCAAGGGTAGGCCCTTAGGCCCAACCACGCCTACTCTACCAAAATTAAGCCCGGGGTGTCAATATGTCGATGATCTATCCATGAAGAAGTGTCTGGTTACGAAGTATCTGCTAGGGGCCGCGGCGGCGGCTTTGGCGGCGTTTTTTGCGGGCTGCGCCAGCGAGCCGACGGTTTTTTACCTTATCAAGGAGGGAAGAACCAAAGAAGCGCAGGCGTATTTTACCGGTAAGGCCGCGCTGAACGAGCGGGATGAAAACGGCCGGACCGCCCTGCATGTGGCCGCGGAAGCGGGGAACGAGGATATGGTCAGGTTTCTTCTGGCCATGGGGACCGAAGCGGATACCGCGGACAACCAGGGACGGACAGCCCTGGGAATCGCCGCGGGACGCGGAGACCCGGCCATTGCCCGGCTCTTAACCGCCGCGGGAGCGGACATCCACCACCCCCTTGCCAACGACAGCCCCGGGACGCCGGCCCTGCTGGGCGTCCGGTCGGGGGGATTGCTGCTGGACGCTTTGGTTCTGCCGGAAACGGTTAACCGCAGGGGAGCCGGCGGAGTAACCCTGCTTCACCTGGCGGGACAGGAGGGGAACGCCGCGGCGGCGGAAAAAATCGCGGCGGCGGGGGGCCGGATCAATGAACGGGACGATGCGGGTAAAACCGCCCTGGACTATGCCCTTTCCGTGACCGGTTCTTCCGAACAGGCGGCGGCGGCGGAAACCCGGTACGCGGAAACGGCGGAACAGCTTATCCTGGCCGGGGGCCATTCCTCCAATCCTTTCTATAATTACCTTGCCCCCGCGGTGCGGAGTTCCAACTACAACATCCGCCTGGCCGACGGTTATACGGTACTCCACTATGCCGCCCTGGAAGGATACCTGGGCTACATCACCTTTATCCTGGATAAAAAAGCCGACATCAACATAAAAAACAACTCCGGCTCCACTCCCCTTCATGAAGCAAGCCGGAAGGGCCGCCTAGACGCCATGGAACTCCTGATTGCCAGGGGAGCGGAGGTAAACGTCCAGGACGCCAAGGGGAATTCCCCCCTGCATCTGGCGGTTCCCCCGGAACAGCATGAACGGGCCGTGGAAATACTGCTGGCCCGCGGCGCCAACCCCAAACTCCGGGACGAGCACGGGGAAACGCCCCTCCATGTGGTGATCACCCTGGGAAGGCCGAAAGAAATTGTCGCCGCCCTGCTCGCGGGGGGATCGGATGTCAGCAGCCGGAATATCGACGGGAAGACCGCCCTCTACCTGACGGTGGAAACGGGCCGGACCGACCTCATCCCCCTGCTGCTGGAATACCACTCGGATATTTTCGCCGCCGACAACGGGGGGATCACTCCCCTGGAAAGGGCTTTAAAAGAAAATAACCCCGAGGTGCTGGACGTCCTAGTAACCGAAGAAACGGTTCAGCAGAGCGACAGCGCGGGCAATACGCCCCTGCACATCGCCGTTAAAAACCGGGTGGACGTGGGGATTATCGAAACCATCCTGAACAGGCACGCGGCGGTAAACGCCCGGAACAAGGAAGGGAACACCGCCCTCCACATTGCCAACATGGTTAACCACGAAAGCGCGGGGACCCTGCTTATCTCCCGGGGGGCCGATATTTTCGCCTCCAATTCCAACGGAGAAAACCCGCTCTACCTGGCCTTTCACCTGCCCGGGGGAATCCGGGAATGGATGCTGACCCAGAAAACCCTGGAAGCCCGGGACGGCCTGGGAAATACCGCCCTCCACTATGCCGCCCAGTGGAAACTGGCCGTCCATGTCCCCCTGCTGGTCCGGAAGGGCTCTAAACCGGAAGCCGCCAACGCCACCGGGGAAACGCCCCTCTTCATGGCCGCCAAGGCCAACTCGCCCGAAACGATCAGCGCCCTGCTGGGCGCGGGAGCTTCGGTCCACGCCCGGGATTCCCTGGGGAACAGCCCCCTCCACAGCGCGGTCCGGTGGAACGCCCAAAATTCCGTCGACCCCCTTATCAGCGCGGGGAACAGCGTCAACGCCCAGAATCTGGCGGGCAAATCCCCCCTCCACGAAGCGGTACGGCTGGGACTGACCTCTTCGGAGGCCATGCTGATAAGCCGCCGGGCCAACATAGAAATTCGGGATACCCAGGGCAATACCCCCCTGATGGAAGCGGTCCAGGGCGGATTCCCCGGCGCGGTGGAACGGCTCACCGAAGCGGGCGCCGATCCGGTAACCCGCAATAATTCGGGGGACACCCCCCTCCACATCGCGGTAACCATCCAGAGAACCGATTTGGTCACGATCCTGCTGAACAGCGGGGCGCCCATCCACGCCCGCAATTCCCAGGGAATCACCCCCTTCCGGATTGCTTTGGGCACTTCCTCGGTCATGGTCTCCACCCTGCTTACCAAGGACAGGATTTTGGCGGCCGACGACGACGGACTTTCCCCCCTGCATATCGCGGTTAAGGAAGGGGCGGCGCCGGCGATGATCCAGATCATCATTAACCGGGGGGCGCGGATCTCGTCGGTGGATTCCGAAGGCCGCACCCCCCTGCGGCTTGCCCTGGATCTTGACGCCCTGGAGGGCGCCAAGATCCTTGCCGATACGGGCTCCGACGTTTTTGCCCCCGCGGCGGACGGCAGAACCCCCGCCGCCGTGGCCCTGGCCAGGGGCGAACAGGCGGTCCGAGCCCTCTTTTCCGGGGCCGCCATTAACGCCCGGGACGGTACGGGAAACACGGTTCTCCACTACGCGGCCCAGACCGGCAGCACCGCGCTGATCGGCATCCTCCTGGAACTGGGGGCCAACAAAAACATCAGGAACATCGCGTCGGAAAGCCCCGCGGACATCGCCCTGCGGTGGAACCATCACGACGCATCCGCCCTGCTCAGCCCCGTGGGGATGTAGACGGGCGGAACTGCCGCGGCCCGGGGGCGGAACCGGCGGGTTTTGCCTCTGTTCAGTTAATACCGTTGTCCATGTTCCATAAATTCATCGATCTGCGTGACAACAGACCGGGGGCTTTCTATATGGAGCACATCGTGAAACCTGATAATAAAGCCGGTAACTCCATACCGGTCAAACAGGCCGAAGACTTCTTCGCCCGACATATGGTGCATGATCTTGTATGTCTCAATGCAGAATATTAAAAAGTGGACGGGGGCGCTGGTCATTTTCAGGTTTCCTCCGGTATGGAAAAGCAGCCGTTTTCTTTTTCCTCGTCATACATCATGCAGAGGGACATATAACTAAAATGCCAAAATTTTGTCTTTTCTTTTTCCAGCATTTTGTAATAAAGTCGAGCCATGCGGTATCGGTCTCAGCAAAATGCAGTATATCCGATTCGGAAGCGGCGGAAATTTCATTATATTCATACATGCTTACTATCTCGGCTCCGCCGCGTATTTGTTTTAGTATGCTGTATGTTGAACGACCGGGATATTATCCAGAACAGGGAGAATAGTTTTAGAAGCGCAATTAGCGTTTATCCTGATATCAAAATTGTCTCGGAACAAGTGGCAAATCTTGAAAGAGCGCAGACTATTTCGATTATGGAAACCATATTGCAGACTAATCCCGACATTGACGCGGTTTTGGCTGGAAACATCAATGATGGCGGCATGGAATGATATTGAAGATTTGACAGGTAATGTGGATGTTTGGATTTGTGATTTGAAAGCCATTAGCGCTGAATTACATATAAAAGGCACCGGTATAGATAATAAGATAATTTTGCAAAATTTATGCCGCCTGTTAGGAAGCATTCCCGATAAAATGCGGGTTAGGATACCGTTAATACCAAACAATGTAAAAAATGTGATTAAATGAAAGTACCGGTTTTTAATCGGGACAGGGGGCATTTATGGCGAAATATATATTAGCCCATGATCTTGGCACAAGCGGCAACAAGGCAGCTCTTTTCTCCCTGGAAGGGAAACTGGGCGCCGGTGTTTTATATGAATATCCGGTATATTACCCGAAACCCGGACGGGTAGAGCAGGATCCCGGGGATTTCTGGAAGGCGGTATGCCTTTCTACCCGTCAGCTCCTTGAAAAGGCGTCTGTATCTCCCGGCGATATTGCCGCGGTTTGCTTCAGCGGCCAGATGATGGGCTGCCTGCTGGTTGACGGCGAAGGAAGACCTCTGCGTCCGATGATCATCTGGGCGGATACCCGTGCGGACGGGTTAAAACAATTTCACCCCGCAGCGAACTGGCGCCGGTATACGAAGAGCTTTTCGGAATTTTCAATCAGGCCTACGATTCTATGACCGGCGTATATCACCGGCTTGCGGAATTTGGACGCCGCGCTTAGATCCGGTCCCTGCCCCGGGCGGCCGGAAGCTTTTCCGGCCGGCTTTCTTCATTTTTTCCCTCAAGTAAGCTCCCGGTAAAGCCGATACTAAGTACATCGGAAGCATAATAAGCTTTTTCCTCCGGGAAACGGCTGCTGACTGATAAGACGGTGTGCGGCGGTCCAAGCACTTGGATCGCAACGTCCAGGCACATCGTCTTTTTTTATGCCCGGCAGCTTTGCTGACGCGCTATCCCTGCCGGTACCCCTCCAGGAAATGGCCCAGCCGCCCGATTGCCTCGGTAAGGGTTTCCTTGTCCGGCAAAAAGACGATGCGGAAATGATCCGGCCGGTCCCAGTTAAAGCCCGTCCCCTGCACCAGGAGGAGGTGTTTTTCCCGGAGCAGGTCAATCACAAACCGTTCGTCGTCGGTGACGGCAAAGCGTTTGGTATCCATCCTGGGAAAACAGTACAGCGCCCCCCTGGGGGTGGTTACCGAAAGGCCCGGAATGGCGTTTACCAGACTTACCGCGGTGTCCCGCTGTTCCTTAAGCCTGCCGCCGGGGAGCAGAAAATCCCTGATACTCTGGCGGCCCCCCAGGGCGGTCTGGATGCCGAACTGGGCGGGCATATTGGCGCAGAGCCGCATATTGGAAAGCATTTTAAGCCCCTCGATGTAGCCCGCCGCGCCCTTTTTGTTCCCCGAAAGGGTCATCCACCCAGAACGGAGCCCCGGCGCCCGGTACGCTTTGGAGAGGCCGTCAAAGCTGACGGTAAAAATTCCGGGATCCACCGAGGCCATGGGGATATACTCGCTGCCGTCGTAGGTGATCCGGCTGTAAATTTCGTCGGCATAGACGATTAAATCGTTTTCCCCGGCGATTTTGGCGATCCCCTCCAGAATTTCCCGGTCATACACCGCCCCGGTGGGATTGTTGGGGTTGATCACCACCATCGCCTTGGTCCGGTCGCTTACCTTGGAACGGATATCGTCCAGATCGGGATTCCAGTCCGAAGCCTCGTCACAGCGGTAGTGGACCGCCTTTCCCCCGGAAAGGGTGACCGCCGCGGTCCACAGGGGATAGTCCGGCATGGGCACCAGCACCTGGTCGCCGGAGTTAAGAAGCCCCTGCATGGAGATCATGATAAGTTCGCTGACCCCGTTCCCGATGTACACGTCGTCGATCCCCACGTCCATGATGCCCTTGGCGTGGAGGTCCAGGACGATGGATTTACGGGCCGCGAACAGGCCCTGGGAATCGCCGTAGCCCTGGGCGTTGTGCATGTTAAGGATGATGTCGTGGACGATGACGTCGGGGGTGGTAAACCCGAAGGGGGCGGTGTTGCCGATGTTAAGCTTGATCAGGCTAAAGCCCTCTTCTTCCAGCCGTTTCGCCTCTTCCAGCACCGGCCCCCGGATATCGTAACAGACATTGTCCAGCTTGGCGGATTTTACAAAGGTTCTCATAAGCGCTCCTTCACGGCGGGGGCCCCGGGGAAGCCCCTTTGGTTTTTGACAGCCGGAGTTTTAAAAAACTCAAGCATAGACAAAGTCCCCGGCCTTCCCGGTATAGGAGGAAAGGATCGCCGCGTAGACTTCCGTTTCAAGCCGCTTAAGCTCCCTGTTCCAGTCGATCCGGCGTTTCAGGGTCTGCCGGACCCGCTCCTTCCCCTCCGCCGCGGTCTCCCGCAGTTCGGCGGAACGCCGGGGAAGGAACCGGGCCAGGTTATCGTCCAGAAAATAGGCGGAAAGTCCCGTCAGAATACCGTCCCGGCCTTCCCGGGCCAGGATGGTAAAGGTATCCGCGGCGGAGGCAAAATTCCTGGCCAGGAGCAGGGAAAAGCCGAAGTACCAGCGGATCCACTCGCTTTGGGCCCCGGCTTTGTGGTTTTCCCCGCCGGGAAGCCGGGAAGAAAAAAATTCCGCCGCCCCCTGGTGATCCTTGTTGAGGATCCGGGCGGCGCCGAAGATCAGGGCGCTGCCGCCGATCAGCCTGCTTTTGTTGATCGCCAGCTTTTTTTCCAGTTCCGTCACCGATCCGGCATCGGAAAGGACCAGGTAGGTATTGGCCAGCAGTTTTACCAGCCGGGACGTATACCGGCCGCGGTGAAAGACCTTTTCCTCCAGGAGCTGAACCAGGGCGGGCCAGTCCTCCTTTTCCAGGAGAAAGAAAATACGGCCGTTCACCGCAAAATAGATGTCCACCGCCGCCAGAATCACCAGAACCAGGGGAACCGCGTACCAGTTGGTTTTCCAGAAATTTAAGGCCAGATCCCGTCCCAGCGCCGCGAAGGGAAGTATGCAGACCAATGCCAGGAAAAAAACCAGAAAAACATTAAAAAAAATGATAAAGACCCTGAATTTCAAAGAAAATCCTCCCCGGCCAAGCGATTGCGCTTTTTTGCACTTTAAGTCATAATAATAAATTGGAGGGAACTTCGTCAATTTAGGCAGGATTATGAAAAATTTTTTGCTCAAAGACATTTCTCCGGGGAGTTTTTTTTCAAAGCCGGTGTATCTTGACGAGCACTTTATTCTTACCGCCCCGGAACTTAATTTTTCCCCGGAACTGCTCAAAATCCTTGCCGAGTGGGAATTCCGGGAAGTCCGCAGTGAAGGGGAACCCAGGGAGGAATATTCCGGTACGGAAGAGGTGATCCAGGAAACGGAGGGCAGGGCGGAAAAAGCCCTCCTCAGCGACGGGGCGGAGATCCAGGACGCGGAAAAATTCTATAACGATTTTCTAAAATATGTGGAAAACCTCTTTGGCCAGATTGCCGCCAAAAAGGATATTCATTTTAGCCAGATTGCCCAGCGGGTAAAGGAGCTCTGCGACGTTACCCGGGAAAACCGCCGGTATATCCTGAGGGTCATGAAAAGCGATCTTTCCGGCCAGAATTATCTGGCGTCCCATGCCCTTAAATCCACGATTATCGCGGTTATCATCGGTTCCTTTATCAAGCTGCCCAACCACCGGCTTATTGAACTGGGGGTCGCGGCGCTGCTCCATGAAATAGGGATGATCAAGCTTCCCCCCCAGACCTATTTAAGCAGCCGGCCCCTTTCGCCCCAGGAAAGAAAGCTTATCTCCGGCCATCCCATTTTAAGCTTTAACATGCTTAAGGGGTTTGATTTTCCCCTGGTAGTCAGCCTGGCCGCGCTGGAACACCACGAACGGGAAAACGGAGGCGGCTATCCCCAGAAGCTTACCGGCGACAAGATCAGCCTGTACGCCAAAATTATCGCCGTGGCCTGTTCCTACGAAGCCCTTACCAGCACCCGGCCCCACAAGGACGCCAAGGACGGCTATTCGGGGATGCTGGACCTTCTTAAAAACGAGGGGAAACAGTACGACGACACCATCGTAAAGGCCCTGGTCTTTTCCCTGTCCATTTATCCCATCGGCCTTTACGTGCTCCTTTCCAACGGCAAGAAGGGCCAGGTTGTGGACGTTAACCCGGAAAACCCCAAGTTCCCCATGGTCCAGGTCTTTGGCGAGCTGACCCCCGACGGCAAAAACAGAATTATCGAAACATCCCAGAACGGGGTGTTTATTTCCCGGCCCCTGCGGAAAGAAGAAATCGTCTGATGGACCCCCTTCCCGGGCTGCTCCTGTTTGTTCTGGGTATCGCCAGCGGTTTTTTTTCATTCGCCGGAGCGGCGATGGCCCAGACCCGCAGGCCGAAACTCCGCCTGCGGGCAAACGATCGTACAACCGCCCCGGTTTTAAAAACCCTGGAACAGCCGGGGGCCGCCGTTTTTTCCATCAAGACCTGGAACCTGCTTATCCGCCTGGCCGCCGGAGCCGCGGCGGCGGGTTTTTTCCCCGGTTCGGCCCTTCCCCTGACGCTGGCGCTTCTGGCCCTGTTTTTTCTTGCCGTTTCCGAACTTCTTCCCCGGCTTATGGTTCAGCCGGATCCCGAAGGGGCGCTCCTGGCGGTCTTTCCCCTGCTGCGGCTCTTCGCCTTTCCCTGGAATCTCCTCTACCAGCTGGCCGCGCGGTTCTTCGTTAAAAAAACGGTCCCCGCCGGGGACGAGGAACTGCTGATGGCCCTGGAGGAGGGGGAAAAGACCGGCGCGGTGGAAAGCCGGGAACGGTCCATGGTGGAGGGGGTGCTTTACCTGGGGGACAGGCCGGTCAGCGCCTTCATGACCCACCGTTCCGACATTGAATGTCTCGACATAGAAGCGGGCATAGAGGAAGTCCGGGAAAAAGCCCTGGCCTTCCGGGGCCAGGGCTTTTTTCCCGTGGTCCGCAGTACCCAGGACGACATAGCCGGAACGGTTTCGGTCCAGGACATATTCATCACCCTCGCCGGCGAATGGAAGGGCCTTTCAGCCATCATGAAAAAACCCCGGTTTATTCCTGAAACCCTCAGCGCCCTTAAGGCCTTTGAAGCCTTCAGGCGGGAAGATGAAAACTACCTGTGCGTCATGGACGAATACGGCGGTTTTGCCGGATCCCTGCGGGTCCGGGATTTAATCGAAGAGATCGTGGGCGAACTTACCGGTTCGCCCCCGGAGGACGCAGTGATCCGCCAGGCCGACGGCGCCTGGCTGGCCGACGGCAGCGTGAGCATTGACGAACTGGTAAAAACCCCGGGACTTGAAGAGCTTGGCAGGGAACAGCCCCAGGACTACCATACCCTGGCGGGATTTATCCTGAAACTCGCGGGCGAAATCCCCCGGACCGGCGCCAGCTTCCCCTGGGAAAATTTCCGGTTTACCGTGGTAGATCTGGACGGCAACCGGATCGACAAGGTGCTGATAAGCCCACGTCCACGTGAGGGCCCCCGTATTGCGCCAAAATAAAATCTAAGTGAAAAAAGTGTGCGCCACAATTAAGAAATCCAGCCGAACCGCTCAAGCGGTTTCTCCTGTGATACCCCTTTGAGCGGCCAATTTCAAGA
>JAISBN010000023.1 GCA_031266175.1 Treponema sp.
TATTTGTTTCCGGGCCTTTTCTATGGTTTCCTGTATGTTTATACTGTTTCCCATCCCGTGTTTCGGTATATCACATAACAATAACTCTTGCTATAGGAAAACCGGCTGAATAATTACAAACCAATTAAATAATCAAACTGTGTATAATTTGACTGAAAAGGATAAAAATAAACTTAAAACATTAACTGTAAAAACTCAAGATAGTAAACAAGTAACTGTTTCTATTCCCGAAAATGATGAAACTCTGCATGATGAAGACAATAAAAATTTGTCAAAAAATCGCGAATCGACCACGATACAGGCATTATTAGCGGAAATAGGTGAACGTATGGATTTTTATATTTGGTTACCGCGCAATGATAGGCAAAGGGTATTGGAAACATGGAAACCAAAGACAAATCGTCTAATTGAAATATTACCATTAAATTATGATGATGTAACATTAAAAACGATTGAGAATATAGATGTATTATGGATAAAGCATAGATCAATAATACGAGCATTTGAAATTGAACATACTACATCAATATATTCTGGAATATTGAGAATGGCTGACTTAATGGCCTTACAGCCTAATCTTAATATACATGCGCATATAGTTGCGCCGATTGAAAGAAAGGACAAAGTTATACAGGAAATAACCAGGCCCGTTTTTGCTTATCTGTCTAATGGACCTTTATCTGAGTCTTGTACATATATATCATATGATTCAGTTAGAGAGCTTTCAGAAGAGAAAAAGTTAGAATATATGAATGATAGTGTTTTAAGTGAATATGAAGAATATGCCGAAGAAGCAGATATCTGATTTTATAAAAACAACGCCCCTGTACATAACAGGACTGCAATGCGAAGTATCCCCGTCCCTCCCTACAAACAGGCCTTAAATTTCCGCTCTATATCGCCTATCAGTTTGAACTCGATGGAATCCACCAGGGCGGCGCGGCTGGCGTCGATAATGTCCTCCGAGACCCCCAGGGTGGTCCAGCTGTTGGGGCCGTCGGTGGATTCGATAAGAACCCGGACCTTGGCGGCGGTGGCCGCCCGGCCGTCGATGACCCGGACCTTGTAGTCCGTCAGCCGGACATGCTCCAGCTCCGGGTAAAACCGGAGCAGCGCCCGGCGGAGGGCCCCGTCCAGGGCGTTAACCGGGCCGTCCCCTTCGGCCGCGGCGATCTCATCCTGGCCGTCCACCCATACCTTGGCCCACGCGTGGGAACAGGCGATGGATGCTCCCGTGGGATGTTCGCTCATCACCCGGTAAGCGAGAATCGTAAAGAGGGGTTTGTAACGCCCCAGTTCCCGGCGTACCAGAAGTTCAAAGCTCGCGTCCGCTCCCTCAAAGGCCCAGCCCGAAGCTTCCATGGTTTTAAGTTTTTTCGCCAGATGGGCCACCACCGGATGTTCTCTGGTGATGGAGGGATCGATCTTTTTTACCCGCTCGGCAATGGCGGAACGGCCCCCTACTTCGCTCATCAAAAGATGGCGGTTGTTTCCCACCAGGGAAGGATCAATATGCTCAAAAGACCTGCGTACCTTAAGGACCCCGTCGCTGTGCATTCCCCCCTTGTGGGAAAAGGCGGAGGAACCCACATAGGGCATGTCGCCCGGTACGGACACATTGGCGATTTCCGCCACCCGGCGGGTAATTTCGGAAATCCGATCAAGCTTTCCCCGGGGCAGGCAGGAAAATCCCATCTTCAGGCACAGGCTTGGCAGCAGAGCCGCCAGGCAGGCGTTTCCGCAGCGTTCCCCAAAACCCACCAGGGTTCCCTGTACATGACGGCATCCCGCTTCTACCGCGGCAATGGAGGCGGCGACGGCAAGCCCCGCGTCGTTGTGGGTATGGATCCCAAGCAGAAAGGGCCCGGCCGTTCCCGCCGCGGCAGGCCCCGGACGGCCGGCCTCCCCGGCCGCTTCTTTCCCGGCAAGGCCAAGACAGGCGGCGGCGGCTTCCACTCCGGCGGCAATTTCTTTGGGAAAGGAGCCTCCGTTGGTATCGCACAGGACAATCCGGAAAGCGCCGGCTTCCCGGGCGGTTTGTACCGCCGCCAGGGCATAAGCGGCATTCGCTTTCCAGCCGTCAAAAAAATGTTCCGCGTCAAAAAAAACGTCCCTTCCCCGGGAAACAAGGAAGGCGATGGTTTCGCCGATCATGGCGAGGTTTTCTTCCAGGCTCACCCGCAGTACTTCCGCGACATGGAGATCCCAGCTTTTGCCGAAGATCACTACCCCGGGAGTGTCCGCCGCCAGGAGGTTTTGAAGCTGGGGATCATCCGCGGCCTTTCCTCCGGGCTTTTTCGTAGGCCCAAAGGCGCAGAGTTTTGCCTGTTCCAGTTTCAGGCTTCCGGCCAGGGCAAAAAAATCGGCATCCTTGGGATTACTGCCGGGGTTTCCCGCTTCTATCCAGGCCACCCCCAGCTCGTCCAGAGAACGGACCACGGCGAGTTTATCCTGAAGGGAAAAAGCTATCCCCTCGCCCTGGGCGCCGTCCCGGAGGCTGGTATCGAGAACTTCTATTTTATCCATCGTTATTCAGTTTGATCCATGGTTATTCGGCGGTTTTCCGCGCAAGCTCATATTCCATGGCGTTCACCGCGGCAAGATAGGCCTTAATGGAAGATTCAATCACGTCGGTAGAAACGCCCCGGCCGTTGTAGCGCCTGTCGTCCCAGACTATCTTTACCATGGTTTCGCCCTGGCTGGCGGAGCCCCCGGTAATCGCCCCGATCTCGTAGAGTTCCAGTTCCGGCTCCCTGCCGATAATCTGGTTGATCGCTTTGTAGATCGAATCAATGGGACCATCCCCCAGGGAAACAAGCTTCCGGTACGCGCCGTCCTTGTGCTGCAGCCGGATGGTGCCGCTGGCCCCCAGAGCGCTGCCGGTATTCACCGCCCAGTGATCCAGCTTCCAGGTTTCCGGCGCCGCCGCGGCCGCGCCCATCACCAGGGCTTCGATGTCCCGGTCGTTGACGGTCTTCTTTTTGTCCGCGAGGTCCTTGAATTCGGCAAAGATCTTTTCCAGGGTTTCCCCGTCCACGGAAAAGCCCAGCAGCTTTAGCCGGTCCTCGAAGGCATGTCGGCCCGAGTGTTTGCCCAGGATCATCTGGCTTTTGGAAATGCCCACCGATTCGGGGGTCATGATTTCGTAGGTTTCCCGGTTTGCCATGACCCCGTGCTGATGGATCCCCGCCTCGTGGACAAAGGCGTTTTCCCCCACAATGGCCTTGTTGGGCTGAACCTTTACCCCCGTCACCTGGCTTACCAGGCGGCTGGCGCCGTAAATCCGGGTGGCGTCGATCCGGGTATCCGCCTTGAGGGATTCCTTCCGGAGCCGGAGGGACATGACGATTTCTTCCAGCGAAGCGTTCCCCGCCCGCTCACCGATGCCGTTCAGGGTACATTCCGCCTGGTCCGCTCCGCTGACGATGGCGGCCAGGCTGTTCGCCACCGCCAGTCCCAGGTCGTTGTGGCAATGGACCGAAAGCCGCGCCTTTTCCATCCCCGGCGTATGCTCCCTGACGTAGCGGATCCGCTCTCCGAATTCGCCGGGCAGGGCGTAGCCCACAGTATCGGGAAAATTAACCGTTAAAGCCCCGGCTTTGATCGCCGCGCCGAAAACGGTGCACACAAAGTCGGGATCGCTGCGGAAGGCGTCTTCCGCGGAGAACTCTACGTCGGAACAGAATTTTTTTGCGTACTTCACCGCCGCCGCCGTCTGTTCCAGTACCTGATCTTCGGTCATTTTGAGTTTCCACTGCATGTGGATAGGACTGGTGGCAAGAAAAATATGTATCCGGGGATGGGCCGCTTTTTCCAGCGCCCTCCGGCCGGCGTCAATGTCCTTTTCCAGGGATCGGCACAGGCCGGCCACGGTACTGTCTTTAACGATCTCCGCAATGGCCCTGACCGACTCCAGATCCCCGGGGCTGGAAGCGGGAAAGCCCGCCTCTATCACATCCACGCCGAGTTTTTCCAGCCGCCGGGCTACTTCCAGCTTTTCCCGGGGATTCATGCTGCAGCCCGGGGCCTGTTCGCCGTCCCGGAGGGTAGTATCGAGGATGATGATGTTCCGTACCGTTTCGTTTATTCCGGGCGCCGGGGTTGTTTCGATTTTCATAGGGGGCTCTCTTCCGCGCCGGCTTCATGAACAGACAGCACCCTGTCTCCCCGCTCCAGGGCCACCAGTCCCGTCCGGGCAAGCTCCAGCACCCCGTAGGGCAGCAGAAGCATAAGAAGGCCGTTGAGTTTTTCCATATCCCCGGTAGCTTCGATAGTAATGGTGGAAGAGGACACGTCGATCACCCTGGACCGGAAGATCCCCGCAATCTGGATGACCGCGGGCCGGTTTTTTTCATCGGCCCCTACCTTGACGAGCATGATCTCCCGGCGCAGACAGGACCCGCTTTCCAGTTCCCGGACGGCGATAACGTCCACCAGTTTTTCCAGCTGCTTGACGATCTGCTCCAGCACCGCGTCATCCCCGGTAACGGCGATGGTCATGCGGGAAATGGAAGGATCCACGGTTTCACCCACCGTCAGGCTGTCTATGTTAAAGCCCCGCCGGGCAAACAGGCCCGATACGCGGCTTAAGGTTCCCGCCCGGTTTTCTACCAGCGCGGATACCACATGCTGTTTCACGGGTCGATCACCTTCATGCCGTAGAGCGCCATAATTTCAGGACGGTATTCAAAATGCATGGTGTCAAAAAGAGGCCATTTGCCGCCCCAGCAGAAACCGTACCGTTCAAAGATCCGTATCACCGAAAGGGGCGGATGCCAGCGTCCCGAATAGGGAACTTTATACCACTCGGGGTTACTGTCCCCCGTCCACTGCCAGTAGGTGGCAAGCCCCCCCAGGGCTTTGGGCAGTATGTCCAGAGCCACCGCGTAGGAATGATAGCTCCGGCTCACCGTGGCGGCCACATTGCGCCAGTTCCAGGCGCCGATGGAACCGATGCTGTCTATCCACTGCCGTACCGAGGGATCGGCCTTTGCCTCTTCCGCAATAAGGGCGTCTATTTTTTTCAGGCGCTCCGATATGTCCCGGTGGACGCCGAAACTCCTGCCCAGAAAGCTTATCTGTACCAGGTTGGCGGCGGCCTCGTTCCTGGTATGGGCCTGCCACAGGGTGTCGTAGAATTCCGGATCCCGTTTGGGGGGATTGGCCCTTCTGTTTGCCAGGACGTTTTTGAGCCGCTCCGCCTGTTCCCCTTCCGGTTCTTTCCAGGGGGGCAGATCGGGAAAGTATGAGTAAAAAGACTGCCGGGCCCAGGAATCCGCCTGGGAACGGTGTTCTTCCGGAAGGAGGCGGCCGTCGGCATGGTAAAACCATTTGCCCCGCATCAGCACCGCCCAGTCGCCGTTCCGGTATTCAGCCCGTTCAATCACCCCGGGGTAGGCGCTTACAAAGGCCTTCATTACCTGTTCCGGACCCGGCCGGTCCTGTCCGAAGGCGGAAAAAACGCGAAAAACGGCCAGGGAAAACACAAAAATCTTGACGGGAGACATGGGCAAATAATAGAATAAATTTTACTTGACGACAAGCCTAAAATCAGGGTACTGTTCTAAAGGCATCCGATTTTTTCCGGATGCATAATCAGGCTCCCCGGAGGCCGCAGATTTTGCGTTGAACGTCAGTAAGCGCAAAATCCATCCGGGAGAAGGAATTTTTTCAATGGCAAAGAAATTGTATGTCGGTAATCTTTCGTACAACACCACCGAAGACGGCCTGCGCAACCTGTTTGGCGGCTTCGGTACCGTTGCTTCGGCCAAAATCATTTTTGACCGGGAAACGGGTAACTCCAAGGGATTCGGCTTTATCGAAATGGGTTCCGACGAAGAGGCTTCCGCGGCTATTGCCGGTACCAACGGCAAGGAAATTGACGGCCGCCAGATCCGGGTAAACGAAGCGATGGACAAGCCCCGCCGGGAGTCGCGGGGCAACTGGTAGCCACACCCGGAATCCGAGGGAATGAACGGCGCCGAAAAAGGTATTTTGGCGCCGGCTTCATTTCTGTTTAGCAAAAAAATTAATTTTCTCGATCAACGCCTTTTCATCCACCGGTTTTCTTAAATGATCGTTCATTCCCGCGGCCAGGCATGTTTCAATGTCTTCCCGGAAGACGTTTGCCGTCATGGCGATAATGGGGATAGACGCGGACCGGGGAACGTCCAGGGCCCGGATAGCCCTGGTTGCCTCCAGGCCGTTCATTTCGGGCATTTGGATGTCCATGACGATCAGGTCGTAGCCGTCGGGCAGGTTCCTGAATTTTTGTACCGCTTCGGCCCCGTTATCGGCGGTATCAATGGCAATACCCGTATTTTCCAGGATCGCCTTGAAAATTTCCTGGTTAATTTCAATATCCTCCGCCAGGAGCAGGCGCACGCCGCTCAGGTCGGGGCGTTCTTCGGGCCCGGCGGGCTCCGCTTTTCCGCCGGTCGTCAGTTTATCGAGTACATCCAGCAGCCCCGAAGGAAAGATTGGCTTTGTCAGGAAGCGGTGTATCCCCGTCCCGGCCGCCCGCTCTTCAATCCTGCTCCATTCCAGGAACGAACAAAGCAGCACAATGCGGCCGCCGCCGGCCAGGGAGCTTAACCGCTCCGCCGTCTCAAGACCGTTTACAAACACCGCGTCGAAGGGAATTCCCGCGGCATTGTCCTTTTCGATCATTGCCGCGGCTTCTTTACCGCTTTCCACGGCAACGGTCGTGATGCCGCAGGCATCGGTAACCTGCAAAAACTGCCGCCGGACCTCGCCGTCGTCTTCCAGCAAAAGCAGGCGGAGCCCCCGGTACTTTCTTTCCCGGGGACTTTCGTCCCGCCGGGCAAGGCATATTTCAAAGAGAAAAACGGAGCCCGAGCCGATCTCCGACTCCAGCCAGATATGGCCGTTCATCTTTTCCACAATGGATTTGGAAATGGCCAGCCCCAGGCCGGTGCCGCCGAAACGCTGGGTAATGTTTTTATCCGCCTGCTGGAAGGGCATAAAAAGCCGCTCCATCTGTTCGGCGGTCATGCCAATCCCCGTATCGGATACGGAAAAGTACAGCCGGTTATAGTCCCCCTCTTCCGCCAGTACGCCCGCCTGGACGGTGATCTTGCCCCCTTCCGGGGTAAACTTGACCGCGTTGGAAAGCAGGTTGGTCAGCACCTGGGAGAGCCGCAGTTCATCGCCCAGATAGGACAGATGCATGCCGGCGGGGATAATTACCCGCAGGATCTGGCCCTTTTTATCCGTTTTTTCAGTGATGATATTACAGACTTTAATAAGGGTTTCTTCCAGATTAAACGGCACGCTGTCCAGATCGAATTTACCGGCCTCGATCTTTGACATGTCCAAAATATCGTTGATCAGTCCCAACAGGTGGTTGGATGAGGCGTTGATCGTGGCAAGGCAGTACTTGAGCCGGGCGACGTCATTGGTATGTCCGGCAATACTGGCCATGCCGACAATCGCGTTCATGGGAGTGCGGATTTCGTGGCTCATCCGGGAAAGGAAGTCGCTTTTTGCCCGGGTACCCGCCAGGGCCTGTTCCTTGACTTCGATAAGGGACCGGGTCATTTCCCGTTCCATAATGCTGGAGACGATCAGAAGTCCTCCGGCAGTTATTGCCGCGATGTCCTCTTCCGCAAAGGACTGTTCTTCGCCGCTGTGCAGGGAAATACAACCCCAGAATTTGTCCCGGATAAAAATGGGAACCGCCAGCACCGAAACAACGCCCTGCCGGTGGAAGATCTTTTTTTCCTCCTCCGACATGACGGAAAGGTTTCGTCCCACGTTATGCCCCCGGGAAAGCTCTTCGATCCAGCCGGGAAACACCGTCTTTTTGAAAGACCCGTATTCCGCCTGGGGATACCCGGAAAAACAATGGAGTCGGATTTCGTCCTTTTCTTCCACCGCCCGCCATAAATACGCCCCCCGGCCCGCCATGGTAATGCAGATCGATTCCAGGGCGTTGGTAACAACCTGGTCAAAATTTTCATTGGTTACCGACAGCAGGGTAAATCCCACATCGTGGACCAGTTCGATGTATTCCGCGTTCTTCCGGTACAGGGTGATATTGCGCCGGCGTTCTGCCCGCATGTCCTCATGGGACTTTACCATACAGTTAAAGGGAATATTGATCCCCCGGGCGATTTTTTCGGCCATTTCCCGGCAGGTGCCGGAACCGCAGGCGCCGCAGTTAATGGTGCGGCTTTTCTTCGTGTGCTTGCCAAGGCCGGCAAAGGCCTCTTCGATATCCGCTTCCTTCACGGATCGCGCCGGCTGCCCCGCGGGAACATGGCGGCAGAGGAATGTATCCAGGGCAAAGGCCTCGTCATACTGCCGGTAAAGTTTGCGGTAATAGCCGCCCCTGTCCGGGTTCAGGGCGGCCTCCCGGTTCACGGCTTCCCGGAGGGCAAAGATATTTTTCCCCGCCCTGCCGTCTTTCGCCGTTCCGGCGGGTCCAAAATAACAGCCCCCGGCACAGTGAAGAAGCTCCAGAATCCGGGGAAGCAGGGCCGGATCCGTTCCGGCAAAACAATCCAGGTCCCCGTACAGTTCCCGGCTCCCGGACCGTTCCACCCGAAGTTTTTCCCCCGTCATTTTTTCCGCGAGGAATTCAATGTTTTCCGTAAGGCCGCCGGGCATAAAAATGATCGACCCGGGGCCGCTTTGGGGATTATCGAATTCCGTTTCTTCCTCCGGGAGAGGGGCGCTTAAACGTTCCAGGTATTCCGCAAGCTTTGCAAAGGTTACATGGTAGGCAATCTCCCCGGCTTCAGCGCTTCCGGCAATACAGGGGGAGAAGAGGGCAAGTTTATCCTGCACCCCCCGGTATTCCCGCAGGTACGCGGCCAAACAACCGGCGGGGCTTCGTACCGGCGACAGATACGGCAGCAGCTCAGTTTTATGTATCCGGCAATAGGAAACCACGACCGGGCAGGGCGGGGAAATCAGGGAAGCGCCGGGGTTCTCCGCCAGGTATTTAAGGGTGGCCCAGACATAAATATCCGCCCCCGGGGATACGTCGAATATTCCGCGGACCCCCTGTCCCTTGAGCAGGGTCAAAAGATTTTTCCACCGGGGCAAGCTTGTTTTAAAGGACGGATCGGTAATGACCGTTATTGCTTCCCCCCCGGCCAGATCCGTAAAAAACGTTTCCGTGTCGTCTTCATAGTACCGGGCGCCCTGGGCGCAGACCGGCAGGCAGGAACCGCAGGCAATGCACCGGGTATGGTCTATCTTTACCTTGTTGTCTCCGTCCAAATCCTGCCAGGCAATATTGGCCGTTTCCACAGGACATTCCCGGATACAACGGTTACAGCCCACGCACTTGTCCTGACTGACATTAACGGCTCCCTTCATGAAACCCTTTCCCATTCATGGATAAAACGCAGGGCGTGCTGCTGGATACCGCCGAACCAGGTATCAATAAAGGAGCAGAGTTCCCCTCCTACATAGCGGTAATGCCAGCTTTCCCAGGCATAGCCGGTTAACGCTTCATAGCCCCGGGGAAAGGAAATGGACCAGCCGAACCGGGAGGCGTTGGCCTTAACCCATTTGCCCGCGGCGGTCTCCGCAAACTCGTTGGTGATGGAACCGAAGTCCACCACCAGCCCCAGCTGATGCTGGCTCCGGCCGGGCCGGGCGGATACCCGTTCCGCCTCCTCCAGGCCCAGCCGTTTGGTCCAGCGGTCAAAGGAACCGATCTGGTACTGATAGGACCGGTAGGCGGAAGAAACCGTCAGGGTCAGTCCGGCCGCTTTGGCGGCCGCGGCCATTTCTTCCAGCGCCGCTTCCGCCTTGTCCCGGAGCATCATCACATCGGAAATCCCCGCCCGGTAGCTTTGATAGCGAAGTTCTATCAGATCATCCGGCTCATAGCCCTCCGCCAGGGGATGCTGTTTATCCACCAGAAGCCGCAGATAGGGATCGCCGGTGGTAAGAATTTTTTCAAGCTGGGCAAGAAAAACGGCGGAATTGTCCCGGATATTCCGGGCCATGTCTGCGGGAATCTCCGCCGCGGCAAGAACCCGGTCCGTCAACTGCTGCTGTAACTGAACCTGTTGTATCTGATACTGATCGCCGGCCGGAGATGCCGCGGCATCTCCGGAAAATTCCACCCGCTGTCCGGACACGGCTTGTACCGCGCCGGATTCCTGGAGCGCTTTTTTCCCGGTACAGGCGCACAAGAGAACGACAAGAAACAGCACATACCCCTTTTTCACCGGAATGATTCTATCAGATACACACAAATTATTCAAATGCTTATCCGGGTTATAAAATTTTTATGTGTTCTTTTTTTGTATCCTATGCAAGATATAGTGGGCCCGGTTGATCGAAACCGGAATATTTTCCGCCCGTTGAAGATCAGGTTATTGCAGAGAAAGAAGTTATATGTTACTGTCAGAGAAACCGGTTATGGATCCCCTTGTCCGGGATTACCGGTTTTGGTATCTTTAATTCCAAACAAACAAACTGTTTTCAAAAGGAGCGAACCATGGCACAGCACCAGTTTCAGACCGAAGTAAGCCAGCTGCTTCACCTGATCATCCATTCCCTTTATTCCAACCGGGAAATATTCCTGCGGGAGTTGGTTTCCAACGCGTCCGACGCCCTGGACAAACTTAAATACCTGACCGTGGCGGAGGAGAACTACAAATCGATCAGCTTTGATCCCCGGATAGACCTTTCCTTTGATAAAGAAGCAAAAACCTTAACCGTGGCCGATAACGGGATAGGAATGAACGAAGGGGACCTGGAAGAATCCCTGGGGACCATCGCCCGGTCGGGGACAAAAACGTTTCTGGAAAAGCTCGGCGCCGACGCGAAGAAGGATTCAAACCTGATTGGCCAGTTCGGGGTAGGTTTCTATTCGGCCTTTATGGTTGCGGACCGCATCGAAGTTATCAGCCGCAAGGCCGGGGAAGAAAAGACCTGGAAGTGGTCCAGCGAAGGCAAAGACAGCTATGGCATTGAGGAAACCGAAAGCCGGAAAGAACAGGGAACCACGGTGATCCTCCACCTGACCGAGGAAGGGACCGAATACGCCAACCGCTGGACTGTTGAAGACATCATCAAGCGCTATTCCAACCACGTAGCCTTTCCCATCTATCTGACCTATGACGAAAAAGAATTCGACGATAAGGGAAAGGAAAAGAGCAGCAAGACCAAAACGGACCGGATAAACTCGGGCCAGGCGATCTGGCGCAGGGCCAAATCGGAACTAAAGGAAGAAGACTACCACGAGTTTTACAAGACCCTGGCCCACGGCAGCGACGAGCTCCTCCACTATGTCCACACCAAAGCGGAGGGAACCCTGGAATATGCCACCCTGTTCTACATCCCCTCCAAGGCCCCCTTTGATCTGTACCAGGTGGATTACAAGAGCGGGGTTAAACTCTACGTTAAGCGGGTGTTCATTACCGACGACGACAAGGAGCTGATGCCCACCTACCTTCGCTTTATCCGGGGGATTATCGATTCGGAAGATCTGCCCCTGAACGTAAGCCGGGAAATTTTACAGCAGAACAAGATCCTGATGAACATTAAAAACGCGTCGGTTAAAAAGCTGCTGGGGGAATTCAAAGCCATGGCCGACGGGGCGGCCCATTCGGAGGAAGCCAAAACAAAGTGGGAAACCTTTATTCAGGAATTTAACCGGCCCCTGAAGGAGGGGCTGTACCAGGACTTTGCCAACCGGGACGCCCTGCAGGAACTGGTCCGCTTTAAAAGTACCGCCGCGGAAGGCTGGACCAGCTTTGCCGATTACGTTACCCGGATGAAGGGGGACCAGAAAAACATTTACTATATCACCGGGGGGGACGAAAAAACCCTTCGGGCGTCGCCGCTGCTGGAAGCTTACAAAGCCAAGGAGATCGAAGTTCTTATCATGGATGACGAGATCGACGACATCGTTATCCCCTCGCTCTTCAGCTACCGCAAGGAGCTGCCCGGCACGGACGGCAAAATGGAAACCAAAAGCTGGGAACTTAAGGCGGTAAACCGGGCCGGGGCTGACGAGGAGCTGGGGGAAAAGAAAGACAAGCAGGCGGAAAAAGAAGCCAAACCGGTTATCGAAAAAATCAAAAAAGCCCTGGGGGACCGGGTTAAGGACGTAAAGCTTTCCCGCCGCCTCCACGATTCCCCTTCCTGCATTGTCGCGGACGAAAAGGATCCCAGCATCCAGATGGCCCAGATGCTTAAGGCCATGGGCCAGACCGGTATGACGGAGGTTAAGCCCATCCTTGAAGTGAACGGCGATCATCCCATGGTCACGGGCCTTAAGGATGTGGGTGACGAAGGGCGCATCGCCGACGTGGCGGGGGTACTGCTGGACCAGGCCCTGCTGGTGGAGGGGATCAAGCTTAAGGACCCCGCGGATTTTGTCAAGCGCCTGAACCGGCTCTTGTCCGGTTAAGGCATACAGTAACCCCCACCGGATTCCGCCGCCGTTCAATCCGGTAATCCGGCATGGCGGAGCTTGTCCACCCCCCGGGGCTTCTGGTATCCTGTACCCATGAACAATCCCGTCGCCGAATACCTGGCCTCCGTAAAACCGGAGGCCGTTAACACCGCGTTTCTGGCCTACCTTTGCGGCCTGACCGAGACCGCCGCAATCGCCCCGAAAATTGCCGCTTCCATTGTGGGGGAACTGGAAAACCAGCGGAAGCGGGTTAAGCTGATTGCCAGCGAAAATTACTGTTCCCTGGCGGTGCAGCTTACCATGGGGAACCTTTTTACCGACAAATACGCCGAGGGTATGCCGGGCCGCCGTTTTTACGCGGGGAACGAAAACGTGGACGCGGTAGAAGCGGACGCCGCGGCGGAGGCCCGGAAACTCTTCGGCGCGGAATACGCCAACGTCCAGCCCCACTGCGGGGCGGACGCCAATGTTCTGGCCTACTGGGCGATCCTGAGCGCCCGGGTGGAAGCCCCCGCCCTGGAGGCCCTGGGTGAAACAAACCTGTACAAGTTAAGCGGCGCCCAGTGGCAGGAACTTAAGCGTAGTCTGGGAAGCCAGAAACTGCTGGGCCTGGATTACTATTCCGGGGGCCACCTGACCCATGGGTACCGGTACAATCTTTCCAGCCGCATGTTCGACGTCCACAGCTATTCGGTCTCCGGGGAAACGGGGATGCTGGACTACGACGCCATCGAAGGGCAGGCCCTGGAAATCAGGCCCCTGATCCTGCTGGCCGGGTATTCCGCCTATCCGCGGAAGATTAACTTTAGGCGGATGCGGGAAATCGCCGACAAGGCCGGGGCGGTGTTCATGGTGGACATGGCCCACTTTGCGGGGCTGGTCGCGGGAAAGGTGTTTTCCGGCGACTATGATCCGGTGCCCCACGCCCATGTGGTAACCACTACCACCCACAAAACCCTGCGGGGCCCCCGGGCGGGGCTGGTGCTGGCAAAGCAGGAATTTGCCGAAGCCCTGGACAAGGGCTGCCCCCTGACCATGGGGGGCCCCCTGCCCCACATCATTGCCGCCAAGGCCGTGGCCTTCAAGGAAGCGGGCCGGGATGAGTTCCGGGACTACGCGGCCCGGATCGTGGAAAACTGCCGGGCCCTGGCGGCGGCGTGCATTAACAACGGCCTTACCGTGCTCACCGGCGGTACCGACAACCACCTTATCCTGGTTAACGTTAACGAGCTGGACAACGGTTCCGGCCGCATTACCGGCAGGCAGGCGGAAAGCGCCCTCCACGAATGTCACATAACCCTGAACCGGAACAGCCTGCCCGGCGATCCCAACGGCCCCTGGTATACCTCGGGTCTGCGGATTGGAACCGCCGCGGTGACGACCCTGGGGATGGGAACGGCGGAGATGGAAGAACTGGGGGCGATCATCGCCTTGGTACTTAAAGCGGTCAGCCCCGCTCCGGCCGGAAGCAAGGCCAAGTATACGATAGAGCCGGGGGCCAAAGCGGAAGCCCTGGACCGGGTAAAAAAACTGCTGGACCGGTTCCCGGTGTATCCCGAACTGGACCTGGAATTCCTGCAAAAGGCGTTTTGCTGACCGGAATTCCGTATGAACGGGAAAAACCACGGACTCCACGGAAAAACACGGACCTGTTGTTTCAATTCCATGCTTTTGTCCGTGTTGGTCTGTGTCTGTCCGTGGTTGTTTTGAATTCGGAATTGTGGCATGGTCAACACCCCGTCCAATTCCAACGACCGCCGTGCCAGCCGTCGGCGTTACTTCGCCACCGCTTGCAGTGGATTCAGGCGTATCCACTGCATCCGCTCTGATGTTTTGACCGGGGACATTTTGCGGCGACTGTCTGCCGCCTGCCGCCACAAGCAGCAATGCCGTAAACGCTATTACCGTACATACCGCTATTGATACTTTCCGTTTTCTGCTCATAATAAATATTCCTTTGCTTTGTTTATGTCCAGCCGACAAATTGTTTATGTTTAACCGCATACGCGGATAAATCCATTATCATGACAACGTGTCTAATTCCTGTCCAATCACCTTTAAGTTTTCGATGATACTGATATGCTGAGGGCAGACCTGTTCGCACTTCCCACAGGCAACACAGTCCGATGCCTTTCCCCCTCTCAATATTTCACCCGTATATTGAAGTTTAGCCGCAGACAAATCATTGTAAACCAGCTTGCGGTTGTACGCGCCAAAAATTTTGGGGATAGGGATACTCTGCGGACAGCCCTCCACGCAGTATTGACAACCTGTACAGGGTATATTGTGGATTTTGCCAATCGCCTCCCGCGCTTTTTCTATTACCCGCAATTCATCCCGGTTAAGCGGTTGAAAGTCTGTCATAAATGAAACATTATCCCGCACCTGATCGATTGTTGACATCCCGCTTAATACGGTAATAATGTTCTCTTGCGAGGCCGCATACCGGATCCCCCACGATGCCAGCGAAACATTGGGATCGGCATTTTCAAACACCGATCTCACACTGTCGGGGGGATTTGTCAAAAGACCGCCCTTGAGCGGTTCCATCACGACAATGGGTTTTTGATGCCTCGTAGCTATCTCATAACACTTTCGCGCCTGGATAACGGGGCTTTCCCAATCATCGTAATTCAACTGGAATTGAACGAATTCCATTTCCGGATGTTCAGTCAGAAGTTTATCCAACATTTGGGCACTATCATGTATAGAAAGACCTATATGCCGTAC
>JAISBN010000076.1 GCA_031266175.1 Treponema sp.
ATATTAAAAAATAATAACATGGAAGCGGTCTTGCTTTCTTATGATGAATATGAATATTTAAAAAATATTGAAGAAATATTTGAACAATTTGAGATAAAAAACATGGTGGAAAAAAGATTGAGAAAATATGATCTCAAGAATAATATTTCATGGGAAAAAATCAGAGAAGAAATATGAGTTTTGAAATTCAATTTATTCCTGAAGCTGCTGAAGATTATAGATCTCTTGGCGGAAGCATAAAGAAACAAGTCAATGAGAAGATTGATAAATTAAAAGAGAATCTATTTTTTGGTGAAGCGTTGGGAAATAAAAATAATATAGATTTGACCGGGTATTATAAAATATATGTAGCAAAGAAGGCATATAGGATTGTTTATAGAATAATAAAAGATGAGATAGAAATAATAGAAATATGGGGTATAGGGAAAAGGGATAAGAGAAATATACAAAATTATTGGACAAAGAATAATAAAAAGAAAATAGTCGAAAAAGTTCCGGTACAAAACCTCATTCCCTCTTCGGACTGGCCGTTACATTTACATTGTACTTTTTTTATTTCCTCAGCCATTTTCAACTATTCTATTTCTTAATTCTGCGAATACTTTATCCGCTGGTTCCACATTTCCATCCTGCATATCTTTTTCAGCGATTTTTATAAGATTTATTAAAGCGAAAGCATCCTGAGTTTCCTGATAGGTCTCTATATCAACCAAAACTGCCCGGGCTTCCCCATTTTGAGTAATGACAATAGGATTTTTCCTTTCATTTACATATTTCATCATTTCAGCCGCATTTGTTTTTATATAGGATATGGGCTTTATATCATTTTTCAAATTTATTGCCATATTTTCCTCCAGTACTTATATAATATTATATTCAGACTGATGTGCCAAGTGTTTTTCAGAGATTTTTCAAAAAATTCTAGGCCCATTGCGTATAACGGAACAGGCCTGTTCACGCTTCTTCGAAGCCTTTTTAAAATCCGGCCTTTCGGCTAAACTTGACGTACAGAATTTTTTTTAACCGCAAGGTCGAAGAAGTCGAAAAAGTTAAAGAAGAAGAGCTAAAATACGTCACTTCTTCTACCTCTTCGGCTTATTTGACTTTGCGGTAAATCTTCCTTTTGGTACAGTGTAATCATACCCCGGATTGTGGGTCAAGAATAGCACATTACAGCCGGAACGTTATATGCAGTTGGTCGTGTTTTAATATATTTTTAATTCTGTTATTATTTTTGCCATATTTGTATAATCGTTATCATTATGTAATATGTATAAATTGTTTTCTAATGCTATTTCGGCAATTATTAAATCAATTGTACTTCTTATGGTTATCCCATGCTCTCTGCACTTTATATTCAACTGTGCCGCATTTTCGTATGATTTCTTTCCATATTTCAATTCATAAAAAGGTAATGTGCTTAAATATTCTCTCAAAATATCATATTCCGATTCATTTCTTGATCCTTGCAACAGTTCCAGGTAAATATGATTATCAATCCCATAAGGGATATCGTTATCAATAATAAAATCCATTTTATCATAGGGAGGAATTTCTATTCCTTTAAAATATCCTATTAAGATGGATGTATCTATTATGATCATTTCATTTCCCTCATTTTTTTATAATCATAATCCGCACTAAACTTTATTTTCCCCTTTGATTCTTTCAAATTTTTTCTTTTCCTAGTATTCACATACTCCCTCAAAGCAGTTTCAATTAATTCCCTTTTTGTGGAAACTGTTTGTGAAAATTTGAAGGCTTCTCCAACTAATGCGTCATCCAAAACGATATTTGTTCTCATTTTTATCCTCCAATACACATTATAATACACAACACATGATTATGCAAGTGTTCGCATTGCGCCATAATTTTTCTAAGTGAAAAGGGGTGTGTGAAATGCATTACCGCTGTGTATAATAACCCGTACAGTCGGCGTACAATCCCGGTACCCCGGCGGCGGGGAAAAACCGCCTTTCCCTGGCCGCCCTTTGTGTTTTGGTATATACTTGAAACTTGAGGAGACAGATATGAATGAATGGTGGAAAGAAGCCGTTATATATCAGATCTACCCCAGGAGTTTCCAGGATTCCAACGGCGACGGCATTGGGGATATTCCCGGCATCATAAGCCGCCTGGATGAACTTGCGGCGCTGGGAGTGAAGGGGCTGTGGCTTTCGCCGGTGTACCCTTCCCCCCAGATCGATAACGGCTATGACATCAGCGATTACTGCGGCATCGACCCCCTCTTCGGAACCATGGCGGACATGGAGCGCCTTATCGCGGAGGCAAAAAAGCGGGACCTCCGGATCATCATGGATCTGGTGGTGAACCACACTTCCGACGAACACGAGTGGTTCCAGAAAAGCCGGCGGAGGGAAGATCCCTACACCGGTTACTATATCTGGAAACCCGGCAAAAATCCCGGGGGCTTAAAAAAGCGGGGCCGGGGAAACCTGCCCAATAACTGGACGAGTTTTTTTATGGAAGACGCCTGGGAGTTCGACGAGGTCCGGGGCGAATATTATCTTCATCTGTTCCATAAAAAACAGCCGGACCTGAATTATAAAAACCCTCGGGTAATCGAAGAGGTAAAAAAGATACTGGCCTTCTGGCTTGACAAGGGAGCGGCGGGTTTTCGCTGCGACGTGATCAACGTGCTTTACAAGACCAGCCTGGACGACGGAAAGAAAAATATCATGCTTACCGGGAAGGAGCATTACCTCTGTCAGGAGGGGAACCACGAGATCCTGCGCCGCCTCCGCCGGGAAGTGCTGGACCCGTACAGCGCCGGGCGGGACGGGGACGTTTTTACCGTGGGCGAGACGGCCATGGTGGAACTGGCCGAAGCGAAGCTCCTTTCCGGTGAAGCCCGGCGGGAACTGGACATGGTGTTTTATTTTGATCACCTGGAAGTGGACCGGCGCTTTGCCCGGTTCATACCGAAAAGGTTTAGGGCATCCGAGCTTTTGCGGCGGCTTGCAAAATGGCAGCAGGGTCTTGACTGGAACGCCCTCTACCTGGAAAACCACGATCAAAGCCGCATTGTGTCCCATTACGGCGACGATTCGTTCCGGGGCTATTGGGAACGGAGCGCCAAGCTTCTTGCCACCCTGGAGTTTACCCTCCGGGGAACCCCTTTTATTTACCAGGGTCAGGAAATCGGCATGACCAATTTCGACTTTACAAGCCTGGACCAGGTAAGGGACATAGAAACCCATAATCTGAACCGGCTGATGAAAAAGCTGTTTATCCCCGCGCCGCTCCGGTGGAAATGGCTGCGCCTTTCTTCCCGGGATAACGCCCGTACCCCCTTCCAGTGGAACGGGGAGCCCGGCGCGGGCTTTACCGGTACGGCCCGGCCCGGGGAAGCGGGACCCTGGCTGGGGATCAACGGTAACCATAAGCGGATAAACTATGGGGCGCAGAAAGATGATCCCGACTCGATCCTGTCGTACTACAAAAAAATGATCCTGATGCGGGCGGAAAGCGATACCCTTAAGTACGGAGCCTTTACGCCGCTTTTTTCCGGCCGGCGGCTTATGATGTACCGCCGCGGCCCGGCGGAACTTCCGCCGGATCCCGCGCCGGATCCCGGCACGCCGGCAGATCCCGTCCCGCTCCCGCGGGCCGGACAGGGCGATCCAGCCGCGTCCTCGCGGGTTGGACCGCCGGGCGAAACCTGGACCGTGGCGCTTAACTTTTCCGGCCGGCGGCTCAGACTCGACGCCCGCCAGCGGTCCCTGCTGCGGGGCGCCGTGGGGGCAAGCAATACCGGCCGGCATACTCCGCCGGGCAATGAAACGGCGGGCGCCGCGGAACCGGTCCGGCACCTTGAACCCTGGGAAGCGCTGGCGGTAAAACAATAAACACCGCGGGCGGACTTTGCCGCGGCCGCGGGATATAACCCGCGGCCGCGGCTGTTACGGCGTCAGGCCGTATTCGTGGACCACCTGGATTTCCGATATAACGGAGCTGACCGCGGGCATTTCCCTGGCGCTGTGGATCGCTGCTTCCACCATGGACTGGGAATTAACGACCCCAAAGAGCGTTACCGCGCCGGCCTGTACCGAGGCGTCAAGAAAATGAACCGGTATGGTTTTGTCAAACAGGATATGGTGTACCACCTTCTGGCCCAGGATCAGATCCTTCAGGCACAGGGCATTGGCCGCTTCCGCTTCTTCCGTAACGGTTTTTTCCAGCGCCGTTTTGATAAGTTCCGCGCAGAGCCGGGGGTGAAGGCTTCCGGTATTCAGGGTCAGATGGTAATTTTCCGGCCCCTTCCATTTCAGTTCAAAAAAGTACTGGTGAAAACCCTCCCGGTCCCGGTCGCTCTGATCAATGATCTGGCGGGCCCGGTGTTCATCGCAGTGGAAATAACTTTTTACCCGTTCCAGACGGATTTCCATGGAGGCGGCCAGGAAGACCGAAAACACCCCCGGCACACCCTTCAGGATAGCCGCGCTGCCCCGGCCTATCACAATACAGTTACCCTGACCCGCTTCGGAAAAAAGAGCTGTTTTAAGGAAGTGGATATAATCATCCCGGTCCTGGGAAAGGGACGCCCAGAATGAAGGCCTTCGTTCATCGTATTTCCGGATCTTCCCTTCCGCCGCGCCAAGATTTTTCATCCGATCCTCAAGGTGTTTTTTGTCGACCACCTGGTATTTTAAAAGATCCGCCAGCTTCTGGGCTGTCTCGTCTCCCAGGGCCGCCAGTTCGCGGGAAATAGTTACGATTGCCACAATACCCCCCTTGCGGTTTTGGCCGCTTGATAGCATTCATATTTTACTATAAAACCAAAGATATATGGAAACAAGCCATTTGATCTGGACGGAAGAAAAGCGTACCGAGCTGTACCGTTCCGGGGTGCTGTCGGTGCGGGATACGGTCTGCCGTTCCCCGAAGGGGAAAACGCGGACCTTTACGGTGATTGATTCCAGCGACTGGGTTATTGTAGTGCCGGCGCTGCAAACGGAACAGGGCCGGCAGTTCCTGATGGTCCGCCAGTGGCGTCACGGTTCCCGGGAGTTGAGCCTGGAATTTCCCGGCGGCGTTATCGAGCCCGGCGAAAGCGATGAAGCGGGAGCGGCCAGGGAACTGGCGGAGGAAACCGCCTATAAAGCGGAACGGCTTATCAAGCTGGGATCCATGAGGCCGAATCCGGCGATCATGTCGAACCAGGTTCATTTTTACTATGGGGAAAACTTAACGTCCCTGCCGGGCCAAAATCTGGATGAGGATGAATTCGTGGATGTGGAACGGATTTCCGAAGAAGAAGTGCTGGCGGGAATGGGCAGGCCGCCCTATGTGCATGCCCTTACTGCGGCGGCCCTGGCCCTATATCTGACCAGCCCGCAGGTTAACCGCGGTTAAAGGGCGGGGAAAACCACAATCCCGTTTCGATTCGGGAAGTTTATTTTACAGGTTTTTCCGCGTCTTTCGTTAGACAAACCCGTCCCGCCAGTGCCATACCGGCACGGAGAGTTCCGAGGGAAAGGGATTGGTTTTTTCAAAATCCGGGAGCCAGCCGGTATTGCCCGGAACCGGTTCCTGGCAGTACCCCTCGTTGATGCCGAATTCTTCCAGCCAGCCCAGGACCCTGCCGGCTTCCGCTTTGGTCACATATCCTTGGGGCCCGGCTCCCAGGGGGGTGTACTGGAACATCACCGACAGCAGCGCCCTGCCGGCGCAGTGATCCGCGAACCACCGCAGAACGGTCCGGGTGGCCTCCGTATGGCCCGGCAGGACCAGGTGGCGGATCATGACTCCGGAAACCATGCGGTCCGGGCCTCCTGCGCCGGGCGCTTTTTCAAAGCGAAGGGAACGCATGGCTATCATTTTCCGGATCGCCCCCTTCGCCGCGGCCGGGTAATCCGGGGCGCCGCAATAGCGGCCCGCGATATCCCCGTCCAGGGTTTTCATGTCGGGAAGGAACACGTCCACCGTATCCGAAAGCAGGTCCAGGGTTTCGGGCAGTTCGTAGGCGGAGGAATTCCACAGTACGGGGACGCGGAGCCGGTCCGGGCCCTCCGCCGCGCCGGAAATCCCCGCCCTGGCCGCGGCTATACCCGCTGCCAGGGCGGGAACCGCATGGCTGCCGGTAACGATGTTGATGTTTTCCGCCCCCCGGTTTTGCAGGGCCAGGCAGATCCGGGCAAATTCCTCCGTAAGTACCGGACGGCCGGCGGGAATTTGCCGGGCGGAAACTTGTGAGGCACGTTTCTGCCGGGTTGGTAATGACCAACCGGCGGAAATTTGCCGGTTCTGGCAAAACCCGCAGCCCAGGTTACAGCCGCTGACAAAGATCGTACCGGAGCCGCCCCCGCTGGTTCCGCCGGTCAGGGGCGGTTCTTCGCCCCGGTGGATGGAAGCGCAGGCCAGCCGCAGGGCCGCGCTTTCACCGCAATAGCCGGATCCTGCCGCGCTTTTCTCCCCCCGGGGAGGAATCGTGCGGCAGGATCCGCAGCGCCGGGGGCACAGGCGGCATGGCCGGTACAGGCTGTCTACGTTTGTCATGCCCGCAAGTATAAAAAAAATGTTGCTTTTTACAAAGGCCCGGATTATACTATTCAAAATGGAAATAGGTATTGTTGGCCGAGCGAGCGTGCGAGTTGACAAAGAGGTTTTTATTTTAGTATGATGGTCCGACCAACATACAGCTAGGGAGGTATCAACATGATTGAAGGCAGTACCGGTTCCGGTGTCAGCGGAAAACTGCGGTATGGTATGGTAGGCGGCGGCCCCGGGGCTTTTATCGGCGACGTGCACCGTAAATCCATCGCCCTGGACGGGATGGCGGATATTGCGGCTGGCTGTTTTTCCCGGTCCTACGAGAATACCCTTGCCACGGGCGATGGCCTGGGTATAGCCCGGGACAGGCTCTATAAAACCTTTGATGAAATGGCCGAAGCCGAATCAAAACGGGCGGATAAAATCGATTTTGTGGTGATCGTTACCCCCAATGTCAGCCATTTTTCCGCAGCCCGGGCTTTCCTTTCCGGGGGAATTCCTGTGGTATGCGACAAACCCCTGTGTTTTGAAGAAGCGGAAGCCCGGGAGCTGGCGGATCTGGCAAAGAAAAACAAGCTTTTGTTCGGCGTAACCTATACCTATACGGGGTTCCCCGCGGTCAAGCATGCCCGGGAAATGATCCGCCGGGGAGAAATCGGGGACATTGTCTATGTGGCCGGCGAATATCCCCAGGACTGGCTCATTACCCCCCAGGAAAAAGAGGGGAGCAAGCAGGCGGAATGGCGCACCGATCCCAAACTGGCGGGTAAGTCCAACTGCGTGGGGGACATCGGTTCCCATGTCGAAAATATGATTTCCTATGTAACGGGCCTTAAAATCAAGTCGATCTGCGCCAGGCTTGACAAGATAGGCCCCGGCCGGGTTTTGGACGATAACGCCACAATCATGGTGGAATATACCAACGGCGCCAAGGGTGTGTACTGGTCCAGCCAGATCGCCATGGGCTACGACAACGGGCTCCAGTTCCGGGTATTCGGAACCAGGGGCGGCATTGAATGGCGGGTAGAGGATCCCAATTACCTGAAAGTGTCCCTGCTGGGTAAACCCCGGGCGGTGCTTTCCCGGGGCCGGGACGGTTTCTATCCCCGGGCCCAGTCCCTGTCCCGTATTCCCTCGGGCCATCCGGAAGGCTACTTTGAAGCGATGGCCAATATCTACAAAACCTATATCGGCGCCCTGCTGAAACAAAAAACCGGACAGGCCCTTACGGAAGAGGACCTGGACTTCCCGGATGTTGAAAACGGCGTGGAGGGGGTTAAATTTATCGGTAAGTGCGTTGAAAGTTCCCAAAAGGGAGCGGTCTGGGTTGATTTTTAGGTTTGGGTTTTAGGCGTTAACACAATATAGTTAACGTTCGATATAAAGCAGCGGCGATTCCGCCGCTGGTAAGAGGAGGTACTTCATGTCAAGGCCCGTTACTTTATTTACCGGACAGTGGGCGGATATGCCCTTTGAAACAATTTGCGCCAGGGCAAAATCCTTTGGATACGACGGCCTGGAAATCGCCTGCTGGGGCGATCATCTGGATCTGAAAAAAGCGGCTTCCGATCCGGCTTACGCCAAGGGGCGGCTGGATATTCTGGCCAAAAACGGCCTGAAAACCTGGGCTATCGGCACCCATCTGGTGGGCCAGTGCGTGGGGGACCGCTGGGATCCCCGGCTGGACGGTTTTGCCCCCGGCGAACTGGCGGGCAAACCCGACAAAATCCGGGAATGGGCTGTGGAGTATATGAAGTACGCCCCCCTGGCGGCAAAGAACCTGGGAGTTAAGGTCGTCACCGGATTTTTGGGCTCCCCCATCTGGGCGTTCTGGTATTCCTTCCCCCAGACTACCGATCAGATGGTGGACGACGGCTTTAAGGAAATTGTCAAACTCTGGACCCCGATTTTCGATGAATTTGACAAGCAGGGCATTAAGTTTGCCCTGGAAGTCCATCCCACGGAAATCGCCTTCGATTACTATACCGCCCAGCGGCTTCTGGAAGAATTCAAGCACCGGCCTACCCTGGGCTTTAACTTCGATCCTTCCCACCTGATCTGGCAGGGAGTAACCCCCCATGTGTTCCTGAGGGATTTTGCCAAAAACATCTACCATGTTCACATGAAGGACGCGGCGCTTACCCTGGACGGCAAGGCGGGAATCCTCGGCTCCCACATTACCTTCGGCGATACCCGCCGGGGCTGGAACTTCCGTTCCCTGGGCCACGGCAATGTCAACTTTGAGGACATTATCCGGGAACTCAACGCGATGGGTTACCAGGGTCCCCTTTCGGTGGAATGGGAAGATTCGGGGATGGAACGGGAATTCGGCGCAAAAGAAGCCTGCGAGTTCGTCCGCAAGGTAGACTTTGCCCCTTCCAACGTGGCATTTGACGACGCGCTCAAATCGTCGTAATGATCTCTTCCGGTCAAAAATCTTCCCGGGCGTCAGGCGTCCGGGAAGATACTATTCTTTCGATAGAACATATTTCCAAGGAATTTTCCCGGGTCAGGGTCGTGGATGATGTTTCCTGTAATATCCGCCGGGGAGAGATCATGGGGCTTATCGGCGAAAACGGCGCCGGCAAATCCACACTGATCAAGATCATCAGCGGCATTTATCAGCCCTCGGCGGGGGTGCTGCAGTTGGACGGCAAACCGGTTTTTATTCCCGATTATATCACCGCCAAGTCCCTGGGCATCGCCATCGTTCCCCAGGAATTCAATCTAATCAACACGCTGGCGGTTTTTGAAAACATCTTTTTGGGAAACGAAATAAGACGCGCCGGGCTTTTGAACAAGCCCAGGATGCGGGATCTTTCCGCCAAACAGCTTGAGGAGCTTAAGATGCCCGTGGGGGTAAATCAGCTGGTCAGTTCCCTGAGCGTTGCGGAAAAGCAGATGGTGGAAATATCCAAAGCCCTGATGCTTCACGCCCGGCTCCTTATTATGGACGAACCCACCACCACCCTGACATCGAGGGAGGTGGATACCCTCTTCACCCTGATGCGGAATTTAAAGGCCCAGGGTGTTACGATGATCTTTGTTTCCCACAAGCTGAACGAAATAAAGGCAATTTGCGACAGGGTTACGGTACTCCGGGACGGCAAACTTATCAGCGTTGACAATATCGGCGATGTGGACGAGGAAGACATAGCCCGCAGAATGGTGGGCCGCTCGAATTTCCGGCAGCTCTTTCCCGATAAGCTTCCCCGTTCCCCGGATACCACCCTGCTGGAGGTGGAAAAACTTAGCGTCAGCGGCCTTCTTGAGGACATCAACTTTACCCTGCGGAAGGGGGAAATACTGGGTTTCGCCGGCCTTGTCGGTTCCGGCCGTACCGAGCTGGCCGAGTCGGTCATGGGCCTGCGGACCATTAACAGCGGCGCCATTAAACTTGACGGCAAGAACGTGCAGATAAAGAAAGCCGACGACGCGGTGCGGCATCGCCTGGCCTATTTAAGTGAAGACCGGCAGGGTAAGGGCATCGTCCAGGGCTTTAACCTGCCCCAGAATATCACCCTGATTTCACTTAAGAATTACCTTAAGGGGGCGTTTATCAATAAATCCGCCGAGCTGGAGGCTGCGGGGGAATATATCAAATCCTTTAAGATATCCGCCGCTTCGCCCAGAATGCAGCTCCGGTACTTGTCCGGGGGGAACCAGCAGAAGATCTACCTTTCCCGCTGGCTCGACACGGATCCCTCCATTTTGATGCTTGACGAGCCCACCCGGGGCATTGATGTCAGCGCCAAACAGGAAATCTATACCTTTATCCACCAGCTGGCGGAGAAAGGGATTTCCTGCATCGTCATTTCCTCGGAGATGGAAGAAGTGATAGGACTGTGCAGCCGGGTCTATGTGATGCGGGAAGGAAAAATAGCGGGCTGCCTGGAGGGGAGCCATATCACCGAAGAAGAAATTATGTTTCATGCCACGGGCATTAAGGGGAATATCTGATGGATCTTTCAAAAAGCATAAATTCCCGTTTCCACAATTTTAAATGGAGTGAACATTCCACGGGTTTTGCCTTTGTTTTGCTGTTTGTTCTTGCCACCATTGTGGGGTGGCCGAATTTTCTTAAGCTGACGAATCTGACTAATATTTTGCGACAGCAGACCTATACGGGAATTATCGGCCTGGGGATGACCCTGGTGATTATTTCCGGCGGAATTGATTTGTCCGTAGGTTCCATGATGGCCTTTGTGGGGGGCGTGACGATTTTCTTTTTGAACCGGTTTCCCGGGGATTCCGTCACGGCGGTTTTATTATCCGCGGCGCTTGCCCTGGTCCTGGGGGCTGTTACGGGCTTCCTGAACGGTTTTCTGGTTACCAAAGGGCGGATAGCTCCCTTTATCGCCACCCTGGGGACTATGTCCATTTTCAGATCCCTGATCCAGTATTTTTCCGGGGCGTCGAATATTGTTTCCAAAAATACGGTGTATCCCCGGTTCGGTTCCGCGGTGATTCTGGGCATTCCCTTTCCGGTCTGGGTATTTCTTGTTCTGGCGGTACTGATGCATCTGCTTCTGAACAATACCCGGTTCGGCCGCTATGTCTGCGCCGTGGGGGCAAATGAACAGGTAGCCCGGTATTCGGCGATCAATATTAATCTGATTAAACTGGTACCCTACGCCGTTACGGGTTTTACCGTGGCGGTAACGGCCCTGCTCTGGTCCTCCCGGATCAACTGTATTCAGTCTTCCGGCGACGGTACGGGATACGAGCTGGAAGCCATTGCGGCGGTGGTTATCGGCGGCACGTCCATGTCCGGCGGTAAGGGAACGATTATCGGTACGGTCCTGGGCGCGGTTATGCTGGGGATCATCAACAATATGCTGGTGCTGGGGGGCGTTTCGTCGTTCCTCCAGCAGGCAGCCAGAGGTTTGGTCATCATTGCGGCTGTATTGCTGCAATATAATAACACCAACAAGTGATTTGGAGGTAGGAAAATGAAAAAATGGGCGCTTATTTTATTATGCGCGCTGATGGCGGTCACCCTGTTTGTGGGATGTACGCCCAAGGAGAAGCCCGCTGACGTGATCAAGATCGGTATCGCCGTACCTACGGCGGACCATGGCTGGACCGGCGGCATCGGCTGGTGGGCCGACTTTAAGGTAGAGGAAATTTCCTCGCAGTACGCGGAAAAGATCGAATTCCGGGTCGTGCACTCCGCCAATCCCACCGCACAGGTTGCGGATGTGGAAAACCTGGTCAGCTGGGGCATGAATTACTTGGTAATCCTTCCCCATGAATCGGCCCCTCTGTCCCCGATAGTACGGCAGGTTCAGGCCGATGGTATTAAGTGCATCGTCGTTGACCGCGGCCTGGAGCCGGACAATTTCGGGTACATCTACCTGGCCGGCGATAATCCCGGCCTGGGCCGGCTTTCCGGGGAATGGATGGCCAGGACCATGAAGGCCGAGGGGCTTACCAACTATGTGGCCCAGGGCGGACTTCCCATTCTTATTGATACCGAACGGATGACCAACTTCTTTGCCGAAATGGACAAGGATCCCTCGCTGGTCAACCTGGAAGGCAAAGACAAATATCAGTTTGCCAACTTTTCTCCCCAGGATTCCCTTAAACTGATGGAAACCCATCTGCAGATGTATCCCAGGATCGACGCCGTATTCTGCCAGGACGACGACGCCATGATCGGCGCCCTTCAGGCGATTAAAGAATCGGGCCGGACCGACATTAAGATTGTCATGGGCGGCGCCGGTTCCAAGGCGGTATACGAAATGATCAAAGCCGGCGATCCCCTGGTCCGGGCCACTACCCTGTACCATCCCTCAATGATTGCCGACGGCATCCAGTACGCGGTAGACGTAGCTCTGGGCGCCAAGAGCGATGATTTCCACAGTAAGGGTTCTTCTACCCTGGTGCTTATCCCCTCCGCCCTTATCGACAAGAGCAACGTGGATCAGTACTACAATCCCGACTCTTCCTTCTAGGAGTTTTTCGGTAACTGTAAAAAAGGCTGTCCGGCACTGCGCCGGGCAGCCTTTTTTTTATCCGCGGCTAATTAATTGCCGGCGGCAACCCCGGCGGCCAGTCCCACCAGGCCCCGGACTTCCCGGTCGGTGAACCGCAGTCCCCCGCCCAGGAACAGATCCCGGTCCGAGTTAAGGGCGTCATAAATACCGGCGTTCAGGTATATCCAGTTCAGGGGATTGTCCGTGTCGGGGTTAAAAAACGGGTAGACCGTTACGGTTCCCTTAAGGTTAGGAGCGGCGCCTTTGCGGAAATCAAACACTTCCCCGGAAAAGGCAAGCTGTTTCAGGGGCTGCAGGTCAATGCCTATGCCGGCGGTGCTTTCCAGCAGACCTCCCCGGATGGTAAGTATGCCGAACCGGCGGGCCAGTTCCGCGTCTACCGAAAAGGTATACCTGGTTTCGGTTTTATCTTCGTAGCTGGTGATCGTGCCGGAAGTGGTCGTGACGGTCCTGGTGCTTACCCCCTCGGGGGCGCCGTTAATGCCGATGCGGTACCAGCGGTCGCCGGAAGCCGGTTCCAGCCTGATGGAAGCGCCGGCCCTGACGTTGGAGCTGTTAAAGCCATAATTGGCATGGGAATCTACCATAATGCCGATTCCGTTGGCCCGGCCGATAAACTCGTTCGCGCCGTCCAGCACGGTCTGGAGCTTAACCACCGCCTGTTCCGTTTGTTCCACCGTGGAAAGGAGGGAATCGTACAGCCTGTCGTCGTAGATCGCCTGGCCTATGTTCCCCCGGCCCTGGGCAATTTCGCCGGATATGAGCCGGATGTTTTCCATGGCCATCCGGATCTCCAGCAGGGAAATGCTGATGTCCTCTTCCCTGGCCGCCAGGAGCCGGTCCACCCGCTCGCTGATCAGCGCCGCGGATTCCAGGATTCGGGAGATGCGCTCCATCTCTTCATTGGTTCGGGAATTGATTTTTTCCGCGATAGAATTAAAGGTTTCCAGGGATATGGCCAGCAGGGCCATGTGGTTGTTCTGAAGTTCATTAAGGACCTGGTTTGCCGTTTCCAGCACGTCCCCCGGCCGGCTGTCCGTGGCGATAACGCTGTCCGGCGGAAGGATGGGGCTTGGCTCGGAACCGGGATTGAGGTTTAAGGTGGCGGTACCCAGAATGGACGATGATTTGCGGGAAATGCTGGCGTTCCGCCGGAGCTCCACTTCCCGGAGTATGGCCAGGCTGATCTTTGCCGAATTTCCCTGCAGTTCGATATCGTCGATTTTCCCCACCGCCACCCCCGCCATGTATACCCGGGATCGGGTGGAAAGGCCCGTCGCGTCCTGGATGGTTACTTCGTAATGCCGGGTGTTAAGCGCCGAAAATCCCGTGGAGGACATGACAATATAGACGGTACCGGCGGTACCCAGAACAATAAAGAAAAGGGCGATTTTAACATACCTGCCTGCGTTCATGTTTCCTGTCCTTCGGCCCGCTCATTACCAGCCCCCTGATCAAAGGATATCCGCAGAAAGTCCTTAACCATGGGATGTTCCGATTCCACCAGGGATCGGGGCAGGCCGTCGGCGATGATATAACCCTGGTCAAGAAAGGCGATTCTTCCGGCGATGCGGAATGCGGCGGGAATATCGTGGGTAATCATCACACAGGTAAGGCCCAGTTCCCTGTTCACCCGTACCACCAGATTGTTAATCGTTTCCGACAGGACCGGATCAAGCCCGGTGGTGGGCTCGTCAAAAAACAGTACCTGGGGATTCGTGATAAGCGCCCTGGCAACACCGACCCGTTTCCTCATCCCGCCGGATAACTCACTGGGCCATTTTAATTCTATTCCGGGAAGTTCTATCCATGCAAGAAGCTCCCGAACCCTTTTTTTGATAACTTCCCTGTCCCGCAGGCCCAGCACTTCCCTTAAGGGGAAAGCCAGGTTTTCTTCCACCGTCATGGAATCAAACAGGGCGGCGTTTTGAAAGGAATAGCCGAAATTCCGCCTGACTTTGTTCATTTCCCCGGGGGAGAGGGTGGTCAGCTCCTGATCCCTGAACCAGATCCGGCCCGAATCGGCCTTGAGCATGCCGATAACCGTTTTAATCAGCACGCTTTTGCCGGTACCGCTCTGGCCGATGACGGCGTATACGGATTTTTCCGGGATGGTCAGGGACACGTTCCGGAGCACGTGATTTTTATCGAAGGATTTGGAAACATTGCGAATGCGGATAATCCCGCCCGTTCCGGCTTCCATCCCTAGAACCATCCCGTCATCTTAAAACCACCCCATCATTATGGTATCCAGAATATAGTCCGCCACCAGGATGGATACCGACGACATCACCACCGCCCTGTTGGCGCCGTCCCCTACGCCCTTGGCTCCCTGGCCGGCGGCAAGTCCGCAGAAACAGCAGATGGTGGCGGTGATAAATCCCATGACCACCGCCTTTACAAGGCCGCTGATAATGTCCAGGGGGATCAGCATTTCAAAAAGGTAATCCAGAAAACCCGCGGGATCAATGGCAAAAAGAAAAACGGAGATAAAATACGATCCCAGGGTTCCGATGACGTTAGCCAGGAGCGTCAACACCGGGAACACCACCAGGGATGCCAGCACCTTGGGCAGCACCAGGTAGTGTACCACGTTAACCGACATGGCCTCCAGGGCGTCGATTTGTTCGGTTACCCGCATGGTCCCCAGTTCCGCCGCCATGGCGGATCCGTTTTTTGCTATCAGCATCAGGGTGGTGATCACCGGAGCCAGTTCCCGGGCCAGGGTGACGGCGGTTACCGCCCCTGTTCCTATTTCGGCGTTAAACAGCTGCAGAATCCCCACCAGCTGCAGCGCAAAGATCATCCCCATGGCGCCGCCGGAAAGGAGGATAATAAAAACCGAATTGACCCCCAGGCGCTCTATCTCGGAAAGATACCTGGCCCATCTGAAGGGCTTCCGCATGGAGACCCTCAGCAGTTCCCCCAGAAAGACAAAGTATCTGCCCAGGCCGTCGAGTTTACGGGCCATCCCCATACTATAAGTGTAGTAGTAAAAACGCTTATTGACGAGAGGGCCGGAGGCCGTTATGATAAAGATCGTGGCGAGTAAAAAAAGATCCGGAGCGGGCGGCTGGCTTCTCTTTTGGCTGGCTTTTTTTATTGCCATCACGGTGCTCTTTATGCTTAATCTGGAGCGCATCAAAAGCACCCTCCGGGAAACGAAGGTTTTGGAACGCCTTGCCGGTGCGGAAGAACCCGCGGAGGAAACAGACGCCCTTCCGGAAACGGCGGAACGGCCCGCCTCCGCGGAGCCGGAGTCCCGGCCTCCGCAGGCGGATGAAGGCGGTCTGCCCGCGGGCGGCTTGCCCGAAAGCGGGCGGCCCGGAGACGGGCGGCCCGAAAGCGGAGAAAAGCCCCCCCCGGCTGCGGCGCCCGGACCGACCGTGGAACGGCCGGTATACCTGATGAAGGTCGACAATACCGGGGCCATCCTGTGGACCGGCGTCAAACGGGAGCTGAAAGTCAGCGACCGTCCCCTGCAGGATGCCCTGGAGGCGCTGATAAAGGGCCCTTCCGCGGAGGAGGAAAAGCAGGGACTTATTTCGCTGATCCCGAGGGATGTAAAAATTTTAAGCGCCGCCGTCAGGGGCAATACGGCCTATATCAGCTTTAGCGAAGATTTTTTGTTTAACACCTACGGGGTGGAGGGGTATGTGGGTCAGCGCAGGCAGGTTGTGATGACCGCGACGGAATTCGGCAATGTCAGGGATGTCCAGATCCTGATAGACGGGAAGCGGGTTGATTATCTGGGTGAAAGCATCTGGATTGGAAGTCCGGTAAGCAGAAATATGCTTTAGACGTGGGGGAAACGTTGCAGTCCGGTGAACTGTTTTCAAATCGTATTCTCGCGCTGCTGGATGTGGTTAATTCCTGCGGCCTGGGACTTTGGGAACTCGCGGGCGATACCCTTACCCTGGATGAAAAAGCCGCGGACAATATGGGGCTGGACAAACCGGCCGCGCTGAAGTGGCAGGATTTTTTTGAACTGGTCAACGAAGCGGACAAACAGGAAACCCTTAAGAACCTTAACACCCTAAAAAGTTCTCCCGGCAGCAGCGCCGCGGTGGACTGCCGGCTTTTCAGCAAAAGAGACGGGGCCTATGCCTGGATCCGCATCATAGGAAAGAGCTACCTTAACCAGGGCAAGCCCCTGCTGCTGGGGACCAGCCAGAAAATCGAAGGCAGGGCGCTGGATGTCCTTTATGCCAGCATTAACGCCATGCGGAGGGAGCTGAACAAAAAGGACCGGCTTCACCGGTGTATTTTTGAGGTTACCGAAGTACTGCTCAACGCGGACGACGCCACTTTTGAGGAACAGTTCCAGGTAAGCCTGGAAATCGTCGGCCATACCGTCGAGCTTGCCCGGGTCTATGTGTACAAGAACCATCTGGTCGACGGAACCCGCTGTTGTACCGAAATTTATGAATGGACGGAGGGGGTAGAATCCACCCTGGGGGAAGATTTTACCAGGGATATGCCCTTCCATTCCTGGCCGGGGCTGGAAGAAATCCTGGAAGCGGGCCGTAATTATAACCGGCTGATCAAGGACGTACCTTCGGGAATCCGGCAGATGATCCCCGGGGGGATCAACACCGTTCTGTTCGTTCCGATCTTTTTAAAGGATCTGCTCTGGGGTTTTGTCGGATACGAGCGTACCAGGGAACAGCTGTACGGCGCCGATGAAGAATCGGTGCTGGCTTCGGTCGGCCTGCTCCTGGCCAATTCGGTTATCCGGTACGACCTAAACAAAAATCTTTACATGGCGGTGGACAAGATTAACAGCACTTCCATCAGGGCGGAAGAGCTGGAACGGTTTGCCTACACCGATGCCTTAACGGGCCTTTACAACCGCCGCCATTTTATGGAACTGGCCCAAAATTCCCTGGAAAAGGTCAGGCGCTATAATTCCCCCTGTTACGCGATGATCATGGACCTGGACTTTTTTAAAAAAGTAAACGACACCTACGGCCATTTGGCGGGTGATGAGGTGCTGAAAGACGCTTCCGCGGTCATGAAGAATACCCTCCGGTCATACGACCTTTTGGCCCGTTACGGAGGCGAGGAATTTGTGGTCCTGGTGACCGACACCGGTAAAGACGACGTGCTTCATCTGGCGGAGCGGATCCGGGAATCCATTGCCGCCACTCCCTGCATTTATAACTGTATCAAGATTATCTGTACCGTCAGCATCGGCGTGGCGGCCTTCTTTTCCGGCTGTACCGTAACCAGCCTTATCGACAAGGCGGACAAGGCTCTGTACAGGGCAAAAGAATCGGGCCGTAACCGGGTCGTTTTCCTCGAAGAAGAATAGCCTTTTGCGGTTTTTGAAAAACTCCTATTGACAAAAGCGCGTAACCGGGGTGATACCGCCGGTGCACTGAAAAGAGGGTATACCGCGTGACGCGGTATACCCTTTTCTTTAAAAGATCCCCGGAAGCTGCTATATATTATTCTTATTCCGTTCAGCCTTGAGTTTCTCCATTGCCGAAGCGCGGAAAAATGCCGAATTGGCGCTGATCGCTTTCCGTAACCTTGCGGGACTTGACGAGGCGGCGCGGCGGGTAGAATCGGCGCGGCTTATTGAGGAAACAGCGCGGCGGGCGGTGTCCCTCGCCCAATCGTCTTACGCCAACGGTCTTACCACGCAATTAACCGTTGCGGAGGCGGTAAACCGGCTTGGCGATGCCCGGCTTGGTTTACAAAGCGCGATTTTTGACTACCGTTCCATTTGCTATGACTGGGAATTTGCGGCGGGGACGCGGTAATGGAGATACAACCGGGCTGTTTATAAAAATAACTGAACAGCCCGGAATTTCCCCTACCCGGTTAACAAATTCAGAAAAACGCTATTAAGATAAGGAAGGGAAATATGCGGCAAGTGAAATATGTCTGGTGTTCTTTTGTACTGTTCAATACACTGTTAATAAAAATTTTTCCCCAAACACTTGAACCACTGCCAAGCCACAACCCTGACCAAGAAAGAAAAAATCATCCGTTGATTGCCGGAACGGAAACACTCGTTATCAATGGAATTTTTACCGGAATAACCGGCTATGTATTGAATTATCCCTGGGCGCATCCTACCGCGGAGGGAATCCGTGAGAATTTTTTAAATGACGCGATATGGGAAAAAACAGACGGCTTCAAGGTAAATCAGCTTGGACATCCCTGGCAGGGCGGTTTGTATTTTAATGCGGGCCGCGCTAACGGATTTACTTTTTATGAGTCAATGACATTCAGCGCGTTTGGCAGCGTTACATGGGAAATGATTTGCGAATCAACAACACCTTCCATCAACGACATGATAACAACAAGCTTCGCCGC
>JAISBN010000147.1 GCA_031266175.1 Treponema sp.
ATCATATTGGGAATCCAGAGTACCACCTGGGGCAGGAAGGTCAAAATCGCCAGTTCCAGCATGACCGCCCCCAGGAAAGGAAGACTCTCTTTGGTATAATCCTCCACCGGACAATCGATAATGCCGCACACCGTATAGAGGGCCGACCCAATAGGAGGGGTCATTACCCCCAGGGTAACGACGGTAGCCATGAGCACGCCAAAGTGTACCGGGTCTATACCCATGCTCTTTACAATGGGCAGGAAAATCGGCGTAAGCAGGAGAAAGTTTACGTTACTGTCTACGAACATACCGGTAATAAAAAGGAAGCCGAGCATAATGAGTACCATGATCTGGGGATTTTCAGTAATGCCGAAGATCAGGTTGCTCAAAATAACCGGCGCTTTTACCCAGGTGATGGCATAACTGAAGGGCCCGGACATGGCGATGATCAGCATGATGGCCCCGTTATCCTTCAAGGTGGTGATGAGGGCGTCCCTGAAATTCTTCCAGGTCAGTTCTTTATAGACGAATTTTCCAATCAGGATGGCGTAAACCACCGCGAAAGCCCCGGATTCCGAGGGAGTAAACACTCCAAAGCGGATTCCCACGATAAGGATCACCGGGAAAAGGAGCGCCCAGATGGACTCCTTCAGGTTATCCAGCAGTTCCCGCAGGGAAAGTTTCGGCGCTTCGGGCCGGGGGGGATCGAACTTTTTAATCCGGGAGGTAACGGTCGTGGTGGTCATCAAGAAAAGCATCATAAGAAGCCCGGGGATAAGCCCCGCGGCAAAAAGCCGCCCGATGGAAACCTCGCCCACAAATCCGAAAATAATAAGCCCCAGGCTGGGCGGAATGGTGGCGGTGATCAAGGCGGTAACGCAGTTTACCGCCGTGATATACCCCTTGTTGTACCCAATTCGCATCATCTCAGGCCCCAGTATCCGGGTCTCCATGGCGGCATCGGCGGTAGCCGATCCCGACACGCCGCCCATGAGGGTACTCATGACAACGGAAATCTGGGCCGTGCCTCCGTACATCCGCCGGGTAAGCAGCCGGGCCAGGCTTAACAGCCGGCTGGTGATCCCCGACACGTTCATCAGGTTCCCGGCAAAGATAAAGAAGGGCACGGCGAGAAAAGCGAAGGACTGGCTTTGGGAAACAATCATCTGGGTAGCGGTCTGAAAGTTGAGATACGGCACGGAAGCGAAATAAGCGAACCCCGCAATACCGATCACAAAGGCAATCGGCATCCCCATCACCAAAAACAGGACAAAACAAAGGATCAACAGGGTCATTTTTTGCCCCCCGTTGTTTCTTGCGCGGTAAAGTTCATAATACACCGCCGTATTTTAAGGACGGTAGAGAAGATCATCGACAGGGCGGCGACCACCAGACTCAAGGTAACCAGAGAATAGGGAATCGGTATGGACTGGTAGGTCCGCAGTTTTTCGGTTACCGCCAGCTTGACGCCGAAAACGGTAATGAGCGCCAAAGCTCCCATGATAATAAGATAAATCGCAATTTCGATAATTTGCCGTACTTTCCGGGGGAACCGGCGGGTTACGAGATCAACACCCAGCAACTGGCCGCTTCGCCAGGCAATGTCCGCCCCCAGAAACGCCGTCCACGCGAGGAGGAACATGGCAAGATCGATATTCCAGGACACGGATATCCGGAAAAAACGCAGAATGGCCGATATAAAAACGAAGGCTACCAGAAACATAAAACCGACGCCGCAGATAAATTCCTCGGCCTTACAAAGAACGCGATATATTTTCCGCATATTTTACCTCCGAAATGAAGATACCCCGCCGCAAGCAGCGGGGCATCTTCGATCGAGAAGAAAAAGTCCTACGGACTTTTCTCATTTTATACTGGGGGTCTGCTACCCCGCTATTATTGGCGTAAGAATTGAACCGCCCCACGGCTCCCCCGCCGAAAGGCGGGCTCTTGGGTATTAGACCCCCCTCGAATAAAATAGCTGGGGAACGGCATACCCGGCTAAAACCGTTAAAGCCCCAGTTCCCTAAACAGCCGGTCTTTAAGGCCGGCGGAGAAGCCCAGATCGTTGTTGGTGTACAACGGATCAATGGCGGACTGGAATACCCGCAGGTCTACTTCGGCGATATTGACGCCGTGGTCTTTCATCTGCTGATAAAAGCCGTCTTCTTCAGACGCGACGATTTGACTGTATTTTTTGGCGGTTTCCCGAATGGTATCCAGGAAAACCTGCCGGTCCGCTTCCGGCATGCCCGTAAGCAGCGCGGTGGAACAAACAAATGACGACTGAAGCATGTAATGTTTGGTCAGGGCCAGGTACTTGGTAACTTCGTAGATGGCCGAACCGTAGGCGGTGGCAACCTGGACCTCGCAGCCGTCCAGGGTTTTCTGCTGGATGCCGGGAAGCACTTCGCCCCAGGATATGCCGATGTTCGCAAAACCCAGGTACTTGGCAAGATTGTTACCGATGTTGTTCCCAAAACCGCGGATCCGCAGGCCCCGGAGGTCGGCGGGAACGTTCACCGGAGTCGAGGTGTAGAAACTACGGAAACCGTTGTACATATCCGCCACAAAGGTAATCCCCTGCTGTTCAAGCGCCGCCTGCCACTCTTTGAAGATAGCCGTATCGGGCAGCTTCTCCAGCGCCGACATATCCGTCAACACATAGGGGGCCATCAGGATGTTGAGGTCGGGGATATTGAACTGGCTCGCCAGCCGTCCGGGATCGGAAGGCAC
>JAISBN010000151.1 GCA_031266175.1 Treponema sp.
TTGGCAAGCCCCGCGTTGCTAAAGGACACGGACTTGTTTTTTTCGTTGAGCTTGTAGTCCCCCAGCACCTCCTCGCCCTGGGTCTCGTCGGGGTATTCCCCGTTCTCCTTCTTTTGTACGTCCTCCAGAGAAGAAAGCAGCCGGTTCACCTCGGCGAATTTGTAGGTATCGTCCTCCGCCGCGCCGGAGATGATCAGGGGAGTCCGGGCCTCGTCAATCAGGATAGAGTCGATCTCGTCCACCACGCAGAAATTGTGCCCCCGCTGGACCCGGCTCCCCAGGTCCCGGCACATATTATCCCGCAGATAATCAAAACCGAATTCGTTATTGGTGCCATAGGTAACGTCGCAGCCGTAGTTTTCCTTGCGGCGGGCGTTGTCCATGTCGGAAAGGATAGTCCCCACCGTAAGGCCCAGATAGCTGAAAATAGGCCGCATCCAGTCCGCGTCCCGGCCCGCCAGGTAATCGTTCACCGTGACCACGTGGATTCCCCTGCCGGGGATGGCGTTCAGGTACACCGCCGCCACGCTCATCAGGGTCTTCCCCTCCCCGGTCTTCATCTCCACGATTTTTCCCTGGTGCAGGACAATGGAACCCAGAACCTGGACATCGTAGGGCCGCTCCCCCAGGCAGCGCCGGGCGGCCTCCCGGGCCAGGGCAAAGGCCTCCGGCAAAAGATCGTCCAGGCTTTCCCCGCCCAGGTAACGCTCCCGGAAGGCGGCGGTGAGCCGGGGGAATTCCCCCCCTTCCAGGGCCGCGGCCCAGGCTTCCCTTTCGTTCACCCCGTGGAGTATGGGCAAAAGTTTTTTCAGGTCCCGCTCGTGCTGGGACCCGAAAATGACTTTTATCAATTTTTCCAGCATAGTGCCAATGTAGCCCGGATAAGGCCGGTTGGCAAGAACGCCGGTATGGGTTATAGTTTTACCGCCAAAGACCGGGCATTGACCGGGCAGTGATCAGGCAATGACCAAGCAATGACCAAGCCAAAGGCCAAGGCCGCCGGGATTTAAGATTCAAAAGAGACAGAATAAGGAGCAGGTATGACCGTTTTTACCCAGACCCTACGCAAAACCCTCTTCACGGTTTTGGTTCTTTCCGCGATTCTTCCCCCCCTGTACGGGCAGAGTTCCGCCAATTCCCTGTCCCAGTTGGACAGCGCCATCAGGACCCTGGGGGCGGACATCAGCACCAGGCTGAATACCGAAAGGGCCCAGAAAGTTGGCCTTGGGCAATGGGCCTACCGGGATACGCTGACTTCCCTGGGGTCTTACTGGCAGACCCAGCTTATGGAGGAACTGACAAACGTCCGGGGCCGGTCTTTTTCGCTGAGTCTGGATACCCAGACCGGGGCGGACTGGCTTATCTCGGGGGAAATCATAGAAGTTGCCAATGTCATACGGGTATATACCCGGCTTACCCGGGTGAACGGTAACGCGGTGGCGGCGAGTCTCCATTCGGATTTTGAGTACAACCAGTTTTTTGCCGACATGCTTGCCGGCGGCAGCGGTTCCTCTCCCAGCCTGCTCCGGGACGCCTATGAATTCGACAGCATGGAAGCCCCCCTTGCCGTAACGCTGGCCGCCAGCGCCGACGGCCCCCTTATCAACCGGAACCTGCACAACGGCAGTGACGAGGATTTTTTCCTTTTGACCCCCGCGGAGGACAGTACCATCGTAATGGAAACCACCGGGGACACCGATACCTACCTGGAACTCTACGAATCCGGTTCCACCAGCAGGATCGCCAATAACGATGACGGCGGTTCCGGCAGTAACGCCCGGATCAGGCACAGTGTCCGGGCCGGGGTCCGGTATATCGCCAAGGTAAGGGGTTACAGCAACGATACGGGAAGTTACGGCTTTCGCGCTTATATCACCGAAGGGATCCGCCCCGATGAATACGAGGAAGACAACAGTTTTAATACCGCCAAGCTTATCACCATCGGGACAGCCCAGCAGCATACTTTCCACAACGGCGATGACGTTGACTGGGTTAAGTTCCAGGTAACCCGGTCCGGCCGTTATGTTATCCGGGCCCGGGGCGTTAATTCCGCCCGCTTGGACACCGTTGTGGCGTTGTACGATTCCAGCAACAGCTATATTGACGAGGATGACGACGGCGGCGAGGACATGGATGCCCGCCTTTCCGCCCAGCTCCAGTCCGGAACCTATTATGTTAAGGTAAGCTGCCTGAACGATGACCCGGACCAGCCCTACACCGTCAGGGTAGACGCCGAATAAAGTACAACGGGGGAAGCCTCCCCCCCGCTCCGCAGTCCTCACGCCGAAGCCCCCGGCTTCGGCGCTCCGGTCTGCTCCGCTCCCCCCTCTCCTGGGGGGGCTCCCCCAAACCCCCCTGCCGGGATCTGACTCTTACCATTCCCGGGGGCTGTAGCCCCCTGCCTTGGGTTCCGTGATGGTAAAGGTCTCCCCCGAGGGTTCAAGCACGTAAAACCCGTTTTTAAGGGCATAGTTCTTTACGCTTTTATCAAATACCACCCCCGC
>JAISBN010000130.1 GCA_031266175.1 Treponema sp.
AAGCCCCAAGCTTGATGACCCTGCATTGACGCGGGAAATTATGAATTTGTTTGAGAAAGACCTATCTCCCGATCAGATTGCAGGCCGGTTGCGAGTACTATACCCTGACCAGAAGGAACGGCAAGCTTCACCCTCAACGATCTATCGGCAGATATATCAGGAAACGGCAAAAACTCCGTCGCTCAAAGTCCATTTCAGGTAAAAACAGGCAAAACCGCGCCACCGGAAGGGGACAAAAGCTCGCCGTGGCCAGATACTTGACCGTGTTTCCATCGACCAACGCCCGAACATCGGTGAGGAGACGTCCCGTGTAGGCGATTGGGAGGGCGACACCGTAGAAAGCGCCGGTAAAAACGCCTACATAGCGACTTTTGTTGACCGAAAAACAAAATTACTCCTGGCTCAATTAATGCCGGACAAGAGGGCGACGACTTTGAACAAAGCCGCTATCCGCGCCTTCAGGCAAATACCCGCCCCGATGCGGAACACCCTGACGCTGGACAATGGCAAGGAATTCGCAGCGCATAAAAGCCTGTCGCAAGCTCTTGCTCTCGACATCTACTTCGCCCACCCGTACCACTCATGGGAGCGGGGGCTTAACGAACATACCAATTGGTTGCTCAGACAGTACCTGCCTAAAAAAATACCCTTTGACACCCTGACCCCCTTACCCAAAAATAGCTTGACAAAATTGTTGCTAAAATCAATAATCGGCCTCGCAAGGTTTTAGGCTACCTGACTCCTTACGAAGCTTTTTTGTCTTAAAATTCGCACTTCAAAAAAAATTCCGCGAGTCATAATATCTAAATCACATCAATAAAGTTACGCTCGTTCTGGTTGAACAGCATCAGACCACATATAAAAAATGCCGTAGTTATGCCCAGGCTGGAAAGGATCATCTGGATATTGACCGATCCCGCTCCAAAAAACCAAAGACGGAACAGCTCAATGGGGGCGCAGACAGGGTTCGCGTAGGCAACCCACTGAAACTGCCGGGGGATTTCGGAAAGGGGGTACACCACCGGGGTGGCGTACATGGCAAGATTCAGGGCAAAACCCACCAGGTTTCTTAAATCCCGGTATTTGGTAGTCAGGGACGAAATGATTATTCCCGCTCCGACGCCGGTAAAGGCAAGCCAGATAATCAAAAGAGGGAAAAGGAGCATGGACCATGAGGGATATATCGGAGATCCGATAATAAGGTGATAGACAAAAAAGGCCATTAACATGGCAAGCTGGACCAGAATCCTGATAATATTGTTGAAAACATTGTTAATGGGGACTGCCAGCCGGGGGAAATACACTTTGCCGAAAAGCCCGGCGTTGTTGACAAACACGTTGGACGCATCGGTAAAACAGCCGGAAAAGAAGGTCCAGAGCATGGTTCCGGAATAATAAAAAAGGGTATAGGGGATGCCGTCGGTACCGATGTCGGCCAGGCGGCCGAAGACAAAAGTATACATGACGGTGGAAAAGAGGGGGCTTATGAGAAACCACAGGGGGCCCAGGATGGTTTGTTTATACTGGGTTACAAAGTCCCGCCGGACAAAGAGAAAGATAAGGTCCCGGTACCGGATAAGGTCCCGAATCTGCAGATCCAGAAGCTTCCGCCTGGGAGTAATAATCAACGACCAGTTTTCTTCTTCCATGTCCTATCGTTTACCGTAATTCTTTTCTATCCAGTTTTTGTAATCCCCGCTGCGGATGCCGTTGACCCATTGGGTGTTGGCAAGATACCAGTCCGCCGTTTTGGAAAGACCTTCTTCAAAGCTTACCTCCCGCTTCCAGTTTAATTCATGTTTGAGTTTGGCGCAATTTATGGCATAGCGGCGGTCGTGGCCGGGTCTGTCTTTGACAAAAGTAACGGTGTTCCGCATGGCTTCGGCGGACCCGCCTGTTTTCCGCGCCACAATGTCAATAAGCGTATGGAGCAGTTTTATGTTCTCCCACTCGTTTTCTCCCCCTATATTGTACTTTTCGCCGGTTTTTCCCTTTTGCAGTATGGTCCATACGGCATTGTTGTGATCCTCCACAAACACCCAGTCCCGGATATTTTTTCCGTCGCCGTAAACGGGAAGGGGTTTGCTTTCCAGCATATTAAGGATGGAAAGGGGAATCAGTTTTTCGGGAAACTGGCAGGGGCCGTAATTGTTGGAACAATTGGAAAGGGTTACGGGGAGTCCGTAGGTATGGTGATAAGCCATGACCAGATGATCGCTTGCCGCCTTGCTGGCGGAGTAGGGGGACCGGGGATCGTAGGCGGTGGTTTCTGAAAAAGATCCCGTATCTCCCAGGGAACCGTATACCTCATCGGTACTGATGTGATGGAAAAGGACTCCTGTTTGAGCGGACTCCCGCATTTCCCCGGCTTCGGTCCGCCAGTACTTGCGGGCGGCATCCAGCAGGGTAAAGGTTCCCATCACATTGGTTTTGACAAACGCCTCCGGCCCCAGGATCGAACGGTCCACATGGCTTTCCGCGGCAAAATGGACAACCGTATCGATATTGTATTTCCTAAAAACTTCTTCGACAAAAGCCCTGTCGCAGATATCGCCCTTTTCAAAAAAATAGCGCGTCCCGCCGTACTGTCGTTCAATATCTTCCAGGCTTACCGGGTTTCCCGCATAGGTAAGGGCGTCCAGGTTAATAATACGGCCGGTAAAACCGGTTTTTTTCACGTTCAACAAAAATCGGATAAAGTTGCATCCGACAAAACCCGCGCCGCCGGTAACAAGGATATTGGAAAGGAAACGGTTGAGGACTATTACAGACTCTCCGCTATAAATTCCAGATAAGCCCCATATTCGGTTTTAGTATAGGAGGCTGCCAATTGCAGCAGGGCTTCCCGGTTAATCCAGCCGTTGCGGCAGGCGATTTCTTCTATGCAGGAAACATACATGCCCTGCCGTTTTTGTATGGTGGCGATAAAATTGGAAGCTTCCAGAAGGCCGTCGCAGGTTCCGGTATCAAGCCAGGCCATTCCCCGGCCCAGAATTTCTACGGAAAGCCTGCCCTGTTCCAGGTACGCGTTGTTTACCGCCGTTATTTCAATCTCGCCCCTAGGGGAGGACTTGGTGTTTTTAGCGATGTTTACCACGGTGTTATCGTAAAAATAAAGCCCCGGTATGGCGTATGGGGACCTGGGTTTTTCGGGTTTTTCCTCAATGGAAAGAGCCCTGCCGTCCGGGTCAAATTCCACTACGCCGTATGCGGAAGGATCCTTTACCGGATAACCGAAAATAGCCCCTCCGCCCCGGGCGCTTATTTTTTGTACGGCGCCGCGCAGGGTTTCGCCGAAACCCCGGCCGTAAAAAACATTGTCCCCCAGGACCAGAGCGCAGCTTCCGCTTCCTATAAAGGAAGCTCCCAGGACAAACGCGTCCGCCAGTCCCCGGGGGCTTTCCTGGACTTTATAGTCAAAAGTCATGCCCAGCCAGGCGCCGTCTCCGAAAAGTTCGGTGAAAAGGGGAATATCCCGGGGGGTAGAGATAATTAAAACTTCCCTGATTCCGGCAAGCATCAGTACGGAAAGGGGGTAGTAGATCATCGGCTTGTCATACAGGGGAAGAATCTGCTTGGATACCGCCCTGGTAATGGGGTAGAGTCGGGTACCCGAGCCGCCGGCCAGGATAATGCCTTTCATGTTTTCGTTATCCATACGGTTCTTCGGATTATTTTCCCACGCCGAAATAGGTAAAACCGGCGTTTTCCACGTCGGCGCGGTTGTAGATATTGCGGAGATCGAAAAAGAGGGGGAGGGCCAGGAGGCTCCTGACCTTGGCCAGGTCAAGATTCCGGTACTGGTTCCAGGGGGTGAGTATAACCAGGGCATGGGAACCTTCCAGGGCCTGATACTCGTCTTCGGCGTAAAAAAGGCGTTCCGCAATATCGGCAAAACGCCATCCGGCTTCCGTAAAGGAAGCCGGATCGCTCACCCGCAGATGAGCGCCCCTTTCGATAAGGCCGCGGCAGATATCGATGGCCGGACTTTCCCGCATGTCGTCGGTATTCTGCTTAAAGGCAAGGCCCAGGACGGCGATGATTTTGCCTTCCAGGGAGCCGCCGAGGCCGGCTTCTATTTTTTCAACCATGAGCCGTTTTTGCCGCTTATTGGCTGCGATAGCCGCTTCCACCAGGGTTACGGGCGAGCCGTAAGCCCTGCCTGTTGTTGCCATGGCCCGGGTATCCTTGGGAAAACATGAACCGCCGTAGCCCGGCCCGGGATGGAGGAACTTGCCCCCGATACGGCCGTCCCTGCCCATGGCTTTGGCCACGTCCTGAACGTCGGCGCCTATTTTTTCACAGAGGTTTGCCACCTCGTTGATAAAGGTAATTTTAAGCGCCAGAAAAGCGTTGCTGGCGTATTTTATCATTTCCGCGGATTCAAGGTTTGTCTCAATATAGGGAGTTTCGTTAAGATACAGGGAACGGTATACTTCCTTCATTAAGCCCCGGGCTTTTTCGCTTTCGCTGCCTATCACCACCCGGTCGGGGTGGGTAAAGTCGTAAACCGCCGTCCCTTCCCGGAGAAATTCGGGATTGGAAACCACGTCAAAGAGGACGGACACGCTCCGGAGGGCAAGCTCTTCTTCCACCCAGCGTCTTACTTTCCGGGCGGTCCCCACCGGTACGGTACTTTTGTCAACAATGACGGTATAGTTTTCCATGGCCCGGCCTATACCCCGGGCCGCATCCTCTACGTATCGCAGGTCGGCGCCGCCGTCGTCCGCCGGGGGAGTGCCGACGGCAATAAATACGACATTGCTCTTTTTTACCGCTTCGGCAAAACCCGTGGTAAAGAAAAGCCTCCCCGCCCTGACGTTCCGCTCCACCACCGCTTCCAGCCCCGGTTCATAGATGGGAATAACTCCCCGCTCCAGGGACGCTATTTTTTCGGCATCGTTGTCCACGCAGGTAACAAAGTTGCCAAAGTCCGCGAGGCACGAACCTGAAACAAGTCCCACATACCCCGTGCCGATAACCGCTATGACCGTCATTATATGCTGTACCTGAAAGAACCGCCGAAGGTAATCACCAGCATGATGCTGAAAGGCCGGTTATTTTTATCCGCGTTATGGCGGTAATATCCTTTGCTGCTCCGGCTCCCCAGGGCCATGGGAACCATCAGGGAGGCGGTAACCAGATTACCCGGCTTAACGCTGATTCCCGGTACCAGCTGGGCGGACTCTTCTTTAAAAGAATAAAGGGCCTGACAGAAGATCCTCATCCCAATAATACCGGGACGAAAGATAAGGCCCAGGGCGGTATTAAAGCCTCCTATCATAGTTACCGCCTCTTCTTCTTTTATGTCTGTTTTTGTCCGCCACCAGGACGTTTCCCCTTCCCCGTTATAGAAGACTTCGCCGCTGGCGGTCAGCTTACCCCTGAAAAAATCCCTGACAAAACCGGCGTTGGCGGAAAACAGCGCCTTTTCCCAGGTTTCATGGGGCGTTACCGCCAGCCCTTCGGCATATACTTCCGTATTTCCCAGGGTTGTTTTGAGCGACATGAAAAAACGCAGAGGCATTTCCTGCTGGTAAAACACCCCCGCGTCGATATCCGCCCCCGAAAAAGCCAGATTGTATTTCATGCCGTAGGCAATTTCATCAAACGAGGGGGAAGACGAATTAGCCATAAAACCTTCCCGGGTCATGCCCAAAAGCTGCAGGCCCCCTATGCCGATGGGGATGTCTACTTTCCCGATGTACGACTGTCCGCCGGAAGAACCTTCGGGGATTCGAGCGGGCAGATTGGTAAAGGGAAAATACGGAGATATTCCCCAGGACGTTTCGTACATTCCCGCCCGGATAAAAACAATTTTATTGAGGGTATAATCAAAGTAAAATTCCTTGACGGTAAAGACGCTCTTGTCCGGAACCGAAAAGGAAAAAGCGTTCCATACCTGCAGGTTTTCCGATAACTGGAAGTCCATGCTGAGGAGGGCCTCCATTTTTGCCCCCAACGCATAAGTGAATTTTTTATCGCCGCCGTACCAGGGCGCCTCTTCCCAGCCCGGGGCAAAGCCCGCGGAAAACTCATAGGACGCCGTCAGAATCACCTTATCCCGCAGGGTAACGGGCGCATCCTCTTCCGGTTCGATGAATTCGCCCGGGGTCTCCGGGCCCTCCTCCGGGGGATCGTTAAACATGGAATCAATATCCCAGTTTCTCCATTGTTCCTCTTCCTGGGCCTCGGCGAAAAAGCTCAGGAAGAGGATGAAAAAGAGAAAGGGGCACAGTTTTCTTTTCACGAATACCGGTACTTTCTTTGAACGTTCACCTATGATGCGTTACCGGTTAACCGTCTCCAGAAAGGTTTTTGAAAAAACCGAATCGGCTACCTTCTTGAAAGAAGGCTTGGTAATGGTTATCTGGGTCCGCTCGTTGACAAAGGCTCCGTTAATGGTTGAACCCCGCAGGGCGTCCACAAAAAGTATCTGCTTTGGCACGTAACGGCTGCCTATGCGGTAGTAATCGGTGATGGCGGAAGTCCGCAGAAGCTGACCCGAAAGACTGTAATCCTCGGTTTTGCGGACCAGGCCGTCTTCGCTGATCCATATCTTCATTCTGGGATAAGTCATGCCGCTGGAGGCCGCTTCCAGGGTAATCAGCCTGCATTTGAGGCTGCCGAGGGGGGCGTCGGTTCCGGAGATAACCCGGTAGTCTTCCGCCAGGGTTGAGCGGGTAAAGTCGGAATTCCGGGCGTTGGTATTCTGAAACCGTTCCTGGCTGGAACTTGAATTAAAGCGTTTGCTGCCGGGATCGTAAAACCACAGGGTTTTCCCCTGTTTTAAATAGCCCTGCCCCTTGCTGATCCTGGGTTCCATGATGACGATAACGTAGGTTTCCCTGGAATCCCGGCGGAAAACCCCCGCCACCGTTTTGGTCCGGCTCTGTCCGGGTTTTTCCTGGATAATCGTGTATTCCGCGGAAAAATCCGTATCCATATAACTGGCAAGCCTGTCCGCCTGGCGGAGCAGGTCTGTGTCGCTGATTCCCCACAGGGGGCTAACCAGAAAAAGTATAACGGGAACAAGCAGTTTACTTTTTAAAGGAAAAACCTTCACATGACACCTCCTGAAAGCATTTCGGGCAGGGGATTCCTGGAATTACGGAATACGGGACCCTGGACGGCCAGTGCAAGCATACAATACACCGCCAGCACGTTTATGGCAATAGTCCCGGGCAGATACAGGGCGCTGAGCCTGCCGTTTTGCATAAATACTTCAAAGCCGGGAAACCAGCTGAAGGATGCGTGGGAAAGGAGTTTGTTGATAACGACGGCCAGGAAAAATCCGGCGGCCATGGAAAAAAGGGCCAGACAGAAAATTTCCAGCTTAAAAATAAGCCGTACGTCGGATTCGTAAAAACCGATGGCCCGCATGGTTCCGGTTTCCCTGGTCCGCTCGTGGAGGATAAGCCTGCAGGTAACCCCGGCGCTGACCATAATGATTGCCAGCATCATGGTGTAGAGCACATAGGAAGCCAGGTCTATGGCATCCATGAGCCGGGCCACTTCCGAAAGGTATACCGGGAGGGTAAGTAAAAAAGTTGTAATACCCGGCTCGGTTTTATTGGTTTCATCATCGTAGGCGGCCCGGTCATGTACCAGGGGGCCCGTCTGTATTATCCTGCCCAGTTCGCCGTATAGTTCGATCCGCGCCGGTTCCGCCCGGGTCCTGTCCTTCAGGAAAAAACCGATCAGCGAACAGTCGTTATCCGCAAAACCGATAAGCCGGTTTAAAGCGATCCGCGCCATGTATACTTTGTAGTATCCGAAAAAACTGGAGTCCTCTACAATGCCCGCCACGATAAAATTTCCCGTATTTCTCTGGTCGGTAACCGTATAGGTTTCCAGGATGATACTGTCCCCCTCCCGGGCTCCCAGCTCCCGGGCGATGGGGGCGGAAAGCAGAACGGAACCCTCGTCCAGACGGACGGGCGCTTCGACGTAGGAAAGCTTTGCAAAGTACTCCGTTTCCCGGTTCCAGTCGACCCCCACAATGTACTTGAGGGAAGCGGCGTTTCCGTTAAAATAAATCGATCCCTCATCTCTTCCCATAAGGGTGGTCCGGACCGCTGTGGTTGCGAAATCGATGTTTAGCTTTTTTGCCGCGGTAAAAACCGCGTCCATTTCCGCCTGGGTAAGGTGGTGGTTTATGCCTTTGCCCGGTTCATAGCCCATGGCCACCACGTCTCCGGCATAGTGGGACTGGGCGGAAAGATAGAGGTTTTCCTTCATTCCGTCTTTCAGGGAACTTATCACCATGACAACCCCGAAACCAAAGCCCAGGGCCAAAAACAGGAAGAGGTAACGCCGCCGGTAACGCCAGAGGTACTGTAAGGATATTTTACAAAACACCGGAAATTTCATCCCTGCCGTACCGCCGTAATGGGATCGATTCCGACCGCCGTTTCCACCGGATAGATCGACGCGGCGGCCCCCAGGAAAAGGGCGATACAGAAAGAAACGAACGCGGTGAAGGGAAGGAAGACGATGTGGAGGATGTCCCCCCCCAGAAGGGAAGCGACCAGATCGTTGGGGATCGTGATGTTCATGGAATTGACCGCATGCAGGAACAGGGCCCCCGAGGCAACGCCGGCAGCGCCGGCAAGAAAGGCAATAAAACAGTTTTCACCCATAACAAGGGAACGGATGCAGGAGTCGGACGCGCCGATGGCCCTGAGGGTACCGATTTCCCTGGTACGGCGGAAGACTGAAATAAGGAGGATGTTTACCACCACGATAACCCCCGCGGCGCTGACCAGAAACCCGCCGATGTTGAAAAAAGTCTGGACCAGCAGCATCATGATGGCCGAGGTTCCCGCGGCGGTCCTCCACCCCGCGGCGTATACCCCGAAGGGGGCAAGTCTTTTATTGAAGGCTTTGATAAAGAGGGCCGGCGAAACGCCCTGTTTAAGGCGGAGCAGGACAAAATTCCAGTCGCCGCCGCTGGATTCCGTTTCTTCTTCACCGCCGGAACCGGCAAGGAATGTGTTTAAATCCTCGGGGGAAAATTCCTCGCCGCTATAGTCGTCATAAACGCCGGTAAACCCCTCCGGCTGAGTAAAAAACGTACCCGTATCCGTCCCCGAAATTTCCGGGCTGCCTTCTTCGGCGGGAGCGGTGGCTACCTGAACGGAAAGGAGCACCCGTACCGTCTGGGGGTCGACGATAACAATTTCGTCCATGAACTGGCCGGGATGTTCATAACGGTAGATTCCCACCAGGGGAACTTCCCGGATTTTAAAGCCGATATACCCCGCGGAGGTAAAGACCAGGGGTGTACCGATAGCGGGACGTATCCCTGTTTCCTTTTCAATTCTGTCCGCCCGCTCTCCGGTAAGCATTCCCCCGTATTCCCCCGGTTCGAGGGAGCGGCCTTCTTCCACGACGATGCCGGGAAAACAGGCGAAGTAGCTTTCCGGATCCGCCCCGCAGAGCAGCACCGGTTCGTCGTCATCGCTTATTTCCGGCAGTTCCAGAAAAGCCCGGCCCGAAACCTGGCTGGTGTACCGCTCGACGGAGGATTCTTCGGACACAAGATCGACGATATGCTCGTAGGCGGGAAGAACCGGAATGGTTACATAATTGTCGATGACCGGTGAATTGGCGCCGAAGAGGTTCATGCTCATGTCGCTGTTCTTCTGGATCACCACGTCGGCGGTAAGACTGTCCACATAGGTTCTTTTAAGGCCCAGATTGGTTTGTCCGATAATGCTGTTCCCGATAAAAAAAAGGGCCGTGATAAGGGCGATAAGGAGAAAGATCACCAGGCTGTTTTTTCTGTTTCGTATGATATTACGGAAAACCAGCCGCCAGATCATTGTTTTTTACCTTTAGGTAAAGGGGCTGTACCTGAAGGTACAGGGGCTCCCTCTAAAGAGGAAGCCTTGCGCTCCGATTCCACTTCGCCGTCCCGAAGGAACAGGATGTGATCCGCCATGTTCCAGATGTCGGGATCGTGGGTGGAAAAGAGGAACGTGGTGGACTCTTCCTGGTTGACTTTTTTCATCAGTTCCAGAATCCGCTCCCCGTTGGCCGAATCTAGGTTTGCCGTAGGTTCGTCGGCTATGACCAGCTTCGGCTTGGTGACCATGGCCCTGGCAATGGCCGCCCGCTGCTGCTGTCCGCCGGACAGCTCCGGCGGCCGGTGGTTTCTTCTGTCGGCCAGTCCCACTTCTTCCAGGAAGTATTCAACCCGTGTTTTCCGTTCGGTTCTGGAAAGGCCCGGGCCCCCGATAAGCAGCGGCAATTCCACATTTTCAAAAACAGTTAGCACCGGCAGAAGGTTAAAGGACTGGAAGACAAAACCGATAAATTCCCGCCGCATCCGGGTCAATTCCCTGCGGCTCAAGGCTCCGGTTTTTTTGCCCCCCAGGGTAAGGCTGCCGCCCGAGGGTTTGTCGATTAGGCCGACGATGTTCATCATGGTGGTTTTGCCCGAACCGGAGGGACCCGCCACGGAGATAAAATCCCCTTCGGAAAATTCTATGGAAATACCCTTGAGGGCTTCTACGGTGACTTCCCCCATGGGATAGCTCTTGGTAAGATTTTCCAGGACGACGATAGGTTTTCGGCTAGGCATGGATCATCACCCTTTGGTTACGGATTGATACTATTATATGATCTTGGCATTTTGAAACGGCCCTTCTTTATAGTATAGGTCCGGGGGCCGCTTTTTTCTAATAAAAGTGTCCCAGGCCTATAAAAATTTCCCGGTATATTCCCGAAGGGGGCTTTTGGTTTTTTACCCAGTCCCGCAGATTCCAGCCAGCGCTGATACGGATATAAAAACTCCGCCAGGTAAGGGGAAAGGTAATCACCTCAAGGCCCACGGAAGTAATAATATCCCGCGGGTGGAAGGAATAACCCCCGGCGCTTTCCGTCATAACAAGGTCGATAAAAGGCGACCAGTGCTGTTCAAAGTCAAAGTACCGGAGCTTTTTTTTACCCGACCATTCGGAAGGCGTAAAACGGATAAGGCGGAAGGGGAAGTCCAGATTCAGGAAAAGCCGCCGGCCGGTGTCCAGCGCGTCGTCTTCCAGGCCCCGGATAACATCCCCCGCCAGATCGAAGGAATCGTCAAACCAGCGGGTATAACCGAACCTGCCGGAAATACCGAAGCGCCGGGAAAGATTTACGTGTCCTTCGGCAAGGAACCCGATGCTGTTGTCCCAGTCATGGTGGAAAAAGTTCCAGTCGTTGTTGTTGAAAACCGAGGCTTTAAAGCCCTGCCGGAAATTCCCGAGCCAGTCAATGGTCCCGGCTTCCAGCCGGTGGTTAAAACCCCCGTTCGGCCCCCGGCGGTAATCCCCCACATCCCCCCCGGGCTGGTAATTGACGTTGCCATAAATCCCGGGGATATAGCTGACCCTTCCCAGGGGTCCGGCTTCCAGGGGAGTGGGGATCTTCCAGTCGGTGTACAACTTGCTGTAGGCGTACCAGTCGTGGTATTCGCCGTCGTCAATATCGTCGTCGGTATCGTTTTCCTCATGGAACACCAGGCCCTGTTCAAACCCGAAGGTAAAGAGGGTAGAGGACACGGGCAGTTCCATAGAAAGCCCGGTGGTATTTTTATAGTACCAGGGGGCTCCGAAAAAGTACCTGTATTCGTTATCAAAGTTGATGTTCCAGACAAAACCGAAGGCTTCGAAAGGCAGGTCCGCGTCAATGAGGAAACCCGCCGACTGGAGGTTTTTCTTGTCGTCCCGTTCCCAGATAAGATCAAATTTAAGGGGGCTTAGGGTTCCCAGAAAATTGTATTCCCTGGCCTTAAGGCTTAGGGAAAAACCGGTGTTGGAATCGTACTTGGGCTCCGGCAGGGCAATAAAATTAAGGGAGTCCGCCGCGTATACTTCGACATGGACCGGAACCGCTCCGTCCGGTTCGGACTCTCCCAGCGTATACCGGATAAAACCGGCGTCGGCGTCCAGGGCCCGCAGGTTGTGCAGATCCTGGGTTTTCCTGGCGATATACGCGTCCAGCGCTTCCGTACCGGTAAAGGACGACTCTTCCCCGAACCCAAGCTCCCGGGCCAGGGCCCACTCTTTTGTTTTTCCGGTGATACGGTAGCTTACGGTCCGGATAACGTAAACCGTGTCCCGAACCGGCGTTTCGGAAACGTCCTGGGAAAAAAGAAACATCCCGGGCAGGAACAGGAGAATACTCAGGATGAAAGGCTTATTTTTGATATGAGCTTTTCCAGGTATGTCTCTACCTGTGCATTCCAGCCGGCGAGCCGGGCGCCTTCCGCGCCGGGAACCACAAACCGGAGCGTTCCGTTTTTTTTCTTCTTGTCGCTGAACAGGGCGGACCGGAACAAGCGGGGATCCAGGGGAAGAGGAAAGGGAACCCCCGTTTCATATCCCCGGACATGCAGGACCCCGAGAACCGCTTCCCCCCATTCAGGAGGGGTAAGGCCCAGTTCCGTTCCCAGCTCGCAGGAACGGGCCATGCCCCAGGCCACCGCTTCGCCGTGGCTGATTGTACCCAGCCCCAGGCTTGTTTCCAGGGCATGGCCGAAGGTATGGCCCAGGTTCAGGAGAACCCGTTCCGTACCGGTTTCCCGGGGGTCCCTTTCCACAATGCGGCCCTTGATCCGGACGGCCTCTTCGATAAAAGGGACAAAACTGCCGGGGCCTTTGGCTTCCCGGGGGAGCTTCTTAAGCCGGTCAAAAAAACCGGAATCCCCGTCCAGGACGGCGGTTTTGATCAGTTCCGCCATACCCGATTTCCATTCCCTTTCGGGCAGGGTCTTAAGGAAATCGGCGGCGATGACAATTCCCCGGGCGGGATAAAAAGTACCGGCCAGGTTTTTTATCCCCTCCAGGTCAAAACCGGTCTTTCCCCCGATGGAAGCGTCCACCATGGAGAGCAGGGTAGTGGGAAGGAGGACCAGAGCCGCCCCCCGCATATAGACGGAAGCGGCAAAGGCGGTAAGATCACAGACGACCCCGCCGCCGGCGCCGATAAAAAGGCCGTCCCGTCCCAGACCTTGTTTTCCGGCGGCCCGGAGTATCGTTTCAACGGCGGCCCAGCCCTTGCTGCTTTCCCCCGGGGGAAGCGCCACAACGGGAACCGCCCCGTCCATACGGCGGACCAGGGGAAGGGTATGATCGTCACAAACCGCCAAACAGTTTCCCTCGAAAGTATCTCCCGCGAGGGTATACAGTTCTTCGAGCCGGGGCAGTTTCTTTTGAATAATGACGGAACTGGAACAGTTCCCGAACTGAAAACGGAAGAATTTGGGCAAAAAAAAACCTTCCGGGCTTCCTATCAAAGGTTTTGTTCAACCTGGCCCGGAGTAGAATAAAAAATGAACGACCAAACACGCCGCAGGCGGCCGTAACACACTCCGCGGCATAGGGAAAGGTCCTGTGGATCAATACAATATCATGGCTGACAAAACTTTTCAATAGCCGTTATGGTATTTAACCGGCCCCAATCCCTGAAACTCGCGAATTTTGGAGGATTAATCGGCCAGACCCAGAATACCCGCCCTGATCCCGTTGACGATTTGGGAGCGGAGCAGGGGGCCCGGTTTTCCCAGTCCGGCAAGGTAGGTTTCCCATAATTCGCCGTAGTGGAGGATGTCTTTCCGGTCCAGGGGCAGGGACTTGCCTTCCAGGAAGGTCTCGCTGTTTTTATCCCGGAGGAGGGTTTCTCCGGTATAGACAATCTGGAGCTTGGTGAGGATATCTTTCTGGTTTTTGACCAGGATAATCAATACGCCCCCTTCGTCCCCGGAATCGGGGGAATCAAATTTACGGTAGACCGTATAGTCCCACTGATCCAGGGGGATCCGTATCCGGGTAAGGAGTTCCCTGGCGCCCAGGGTGTCCGAGAGGGAGGAAAACCGGATCGCCGAAATCCAGCGGCTGCCCCCGGGTCCCCGCAGCTCGTACCGGGCGTCCAGGGCGGTCATGGGCGCCGCGGCGTCCCCCGCGGTACACAGGTTGCCGCCGATGGTAGCCAGGTTCCGGACCTGGGGGCCGGCAATGCCTTTCAGGGTGGCGGAAAGGGCGTCGGGGACAATCTTTCCCAGGGCGATAATTCCGCTCAAACGGACCATAGCCCCGATTTCCAGATACCGTTCGGTTCTGGTGATCCGGTTAAGGTCGTCTATTTTTTCCAGGGAAAGGATATTGGCGGGAAGCCGGGGCAGTTCCCGTCCCTGGGACAGGATCAGAAAAGTGCCTCCCGCAAAGGGAACGGCGTCGGGATAGCGGGTCCAGGTATTGAAGAGCTCGGAAAAATTCGGGGGACGCAGGACCTGGTTATAGAGAACGGCCATATATCCTCCTCTGGCGCATCTCTCCCGCGGACAGAACGCCCTGGTACAGGTTTTCCCCGTTGGTACAGCGGCACCGGATGCCCCGGAAGGCGGCGGCAAATTCGTCCCTGCCGGGCTGAAGGTTGTATCCCAGGAGGAGTTCCGTGGCGAGGATCTTGCCCGCGTCGCAGTAACCGCAGCTTTCTACCCCCGCGGACGCAAACCCCGCGGCAATATCCTGGTATTCAATGGTCTGGGAAAAACCTTCCAGGGTGATGACCTCGCTGCCCTGCAGCCGGAAGGCGGGGATAAGGCATGAGGGGGATACGGCTCCGTTAAAAATCACCGAACAGGCCCCGCAGCTTCCGTTAAGGCAGCCGCTTTTTGAAGCGGTCAGGCCAAGGCGGTCCCGCAGAATACCGATAAGCCGCTGGTTGGCTTCGGCGTTAATTTCCATGTCTTCGCCGTTCAGAATAAAGCGTATGGTCATTCCCGTTCCTCCGGGGCAAACAGGTTTTGTACCGCCCCCCATATATCGCCGGAGCCGGCCGGATAAGCCTGAAAAGGATAATCCAGGGCCTGGGAAAGGGCCTGGACATAGGCGGCGGGAACGGTATAAAAGGGAAGTTCCCCGATTCCCCCGGGTTTGCCCTCGGACCAGAGAAAATCTATACCGACCTTCGGGGCCTCTTCCATCCGGGGAAGGGGGTAGGGCAGGGCGGTGATTCTGCCCCCGGTATAACCGGTTTTTTCCTTCATGGCCCAGGACAGGGCCTGGATCGCGCTGTTGGCAAGGCTTTTCCTGGCCCGGTCTTCGGCCAGGATCGTTCCCCCTTCCAGGGCCATCCAGATCCCCCGGATCCGGGGAACGTATTCCACGGGATCGATTTCCGCTTCCACCACCGCGCTGCCCCAACTGAGGGGGGAAAAGGCGTTTTCATCGCAGGGATACTGATCCCAGGCCCGGGCCCTGCCGGCGTGGTAGTACCGGCGGACGGTGATGGGCAGGGGATTCCGGAAACGCTGTTTCCTGATGGCGACGCAGGCCTTTTCAACCAGACCGGTGATGACGGCGATGCTCCGGGAAAGGCACGCCGGCCCCGCTTCGGGAAGCGGTTTCCCCGAAACTCCGGTTCGGGAAATCCGTAGTTCCTCCACCCCCAGAATTTTTGCCGCCAGGGTTTTCCAGGGGTGCAGCTGGTTATCCCCCCAGGGAAAATCGGTGCTGATTACCAGGGCGCCGTCCTTTTCCAGGGTCAGCTCTATCCCCTCTTCCGTCCTGCCGGTCCCCGGGTGGTAGAGGAAGGAACTTCCCTGATACGCCAGGGCTATGCCGATACCCCGGAAGGGTTCGTTAAGGTTAAAATTCCGGGCGGGATTATCCCGGTCCGGGGGATTTTTCCTGCGGTTCTTCCTGAGCAGTTCGTTGGCCGCCCACTTACGGCGGTAGTCGCTTAAAGCCGCCGCGGTATCCAGCAGTTCTTCCACGGGGGGATTTTCCCTGACGGCGGTACCGGCGGGAAGGCTTTTCCCCCGGCGGAGGAAAAAATTTTTCCGCCATTCCGAAGGATCTTCCCCCAGGGTATCGGCTATCCGGGAAGCGTGACGCTCGGCGGCAAAAAAGCCCTGGGCCAGGCCGAAACCCGGCGTTGGGCCCGCGGGGGGGATAGGAGCGGAATACGCCCCGGCCCGGAGGCTGAGGCTTTCGTGGTTGTAGGCCCCCAGGGCCCCCAGGGCTATACGGTCGAGGATTTCACCGGCAAAAATCCCGAAGGCCCCGAAATGGGCCCTGACCGTAAGATCGGTCCCCAGAATTTGCCCGCCCTTTCCCAGGGCGGTCCGGATCCGGATTTCCGCCCGGAGGCTTTTGGGGGAATAGCGGAAATCTTCATCCCGTTTAAGGACCAGTTTGACCGGCTTTTTCCGGCAGTACGAACCCAAGGCGGCCTGGCATGACAGCAGGGAGGGGGTTATCAGTTTCCCTTCCAGGTGAATTTCAAGCCTCGCCGGCTCTACCGTGACGGAAACGGGTTTTATGTCCAGCGCCCCGGAGACCGAATCCCGGACATGGCCGGGCCACTGGGTGGCGGTACGGATCGTCATGGAGGAAGCGGGACCGGGAACCGCGACGGCTCCGGCAGGATCCGAAGGCCAGGGATCCTCAATTCCCGTGGTATAGGATCCCTCAACCACCTTCCAGGCTTTTTCAAAGGCCTCCCCGGCGTTTCCGGCGTGGTAGTTCCGTTCCAGAAAGGGTTCCCCGGGTTCCGCCGGTTCGGGGGCGCTTTCCGCCAGCACCTCGCACTGCTCCGCCAGTTCCCGGAGCTTCACCGGATCGGGCCCCAGGATCAGGGCGACGGGCTGTCCGTAATAGGCCAGTTCCTCTTTGGGAAAGATGGGGACCCCGGTCCCCGACCCGGCCAGGTGGTTTTTGCCGGGTATGTCCGCGGCGGCAACCAGGGATACGTTATACGGAAGCCGGGGAACCCTGATTTCCTTAAGGAAACCGGAAACCATCGGGGACCGGAGCAGGATCCCCGACAGGCAGTTTTTGATGATGATGTCGTCGACAAACGGGGGCTTTTCCACGGAACCTCTTTGAAACCTATGTCTTCAGAACCGAACGGACGGCGTCGATAACCCGGTTCACCTGGCCGGCGCTCATGCCGGGCCAGATGGGCAGGGACAGGGTTTCCCTGAAACGCCGCAGGGTTTCGGGATACGCGTCCGGCCGCAAACCGTATCTGTCTCTATAATACGGCATGATATGGAGGGGGATAAAGTGGACCGAAGTCCCTATGCCCAGCCGCTTCAATTCTTCGATAAACCCGTCCCGGCGGGCGGAATTACGGAGCCTGATGGTATAGAGGTGCCTGGCGCCTCCCGGAGGAGGGATAACAAGGTCTTCCATACCGCCGAAGGCCTGGTCATAGCGCTCCGCGATGGATTCCCGCATACGGAGCAGTTCTACCGCCCGGCTCAGCTGGACCCTGCCCACCGCGGCCAGCAGATCCGGCAGGTTGTACTTGTATCCCGGAGCGATCACCTCGTAGTACCAGGAAGCCTTTGTATCCGTATACCGGTTCCAGATCGTCCGGTCTATGCCGTGGCTGCGCATGATCGACACCCGTTCCGCCAGCTCTTTGTTCCGGCTTACCACCATCCCCCCCTCCCCGGTGGTGATGGTTTTGGTGGCGTAAAACGAAAAAACCCCCGCGTCGCCGCAGGTTCCCGCCCAGGGGCCCTTATCCGCCGTACCGGGCGCGGCCTTTCCCACCCTCGCGGGAAAGGCGTGGGCCGCGTCTTCCACCACGGCCAGGCCGTAACGGCGGGCTATGCCGCAGATTTCTTCCATGTCGCAGGGGAGGCCGCCGATGTGAACGGGAACGACCGCTTTCGGCCGCGGGGTTTTACCGGCGCCGGCAAGCGCCTCTTCCAGCGCGGCGCCGCTTATGTTGTAGGAATCCGGGGCAATATCCACGAAAACCGCTTCGGCCCCCAGATAGCGGACCACCTCCGCGGTGGAAGTAAAGGTATAGGAGGGGAGGAAAACCGCGTCCCCGGGCCCCACTCCCAGGGCTTCCAGGGCCAGATGGAGACCCGACGTGGCGGAATTGACCGCCAGACAGCGGAGAGGCGGATCCCGGGGTTCCGGCCCGGCGCTTAAAAAGGCGGCAAATTCCGCCTCCAGGGCCAGAGCTTCCTGTCCGGTGGTAAGCCATCCTGAACGAAGCACCCGGAGGACCGCTTCTTCTTCCTCCCTGCCGGTAAAGGGCCGGGCAAAGGGGATAGGATCGGGCATCAGGAAACCGGAACGGACCGTACCGCCGCGGGAAGGGAGGCTGCCGGGGAAGTCCCGGACAGGCGGACCGGCTTTTTATTACCCCGGACGGAGGGCAGACATTCCGGGCGGAGGCTTGGTATGGCGTCCTCCAGAAGCGTTTTCAGCAGGGCGCCGTTCCGGTAATCGGAAGGGCGTTCCGGATCGTACCTGATGACGGGGTGCAGTTTTTGGATCAGTTCTTCCGTATCGAAGGACAACTTTTCTTTCCGCCGTACCCGCTGGATACGGTTAAATTCGGTGGGGGCAGGCTCTTCGTCATCGGCCCAGAGTCTTTCGTCCAGCCGTTCTCCGGGCCGGGTGCCGATGTACTCAATTTTAATATCCCTCCCCGGCTCAAAACCGTAAAACCGGATCATCTGTTCCGCCAGATCCCGGATTGATACAGGATCCCCCATGTCCAGGAGGTAGAGGCTGCCGTTGGCGCCGACCCCCCCGGCCTTCAGGACCAGGGAACATGCCTCGGGGATGGTCATAAACCACCGTTTCATATCCGGGTGGGTTACCGTCAGGGGGCCGCCCCGGGCAATCTGTTTCTGGAAGAGGAGCATAATGGACCCCCGGGAACCCAGCACGTTGCCGAAACGGACTACCATAAAACGGCTTTCCGCCGCCGCCGCGGCCAGGACCAGCTTTTCGCAGAGGTATTTGGACGCGCCGTAGATCGAGACGGGGTTTACCGCCTTGTCGGTGGTGATATGGACAAAACACTTGACCCCGCAGGCCCTGGCGGCGTCCACCAGGTTTTTGGTACCGAACAGGTTGTTTTCCACCGCCGCCACGGGGTTTTCTTCCATCATGGGAACGTGTTTGTACGCCGCGGTGTGGAAGATTACGTCCGCCTTAAGCTTTTCCAGAATGAACCGCATATAATCCCGGTCTTTCAGGTCCCCGATAACAGGAACGACGGTAGCCTTTTCTCCCACCCCCTCTTCCTGGAGGATCCGGAGTTCCCGGTCGATGAGATAGATGGAATTTTCCCCGTGGCCGAAGAGGTAGAGCCGGGAAGCCCCGCCGGACAGGAGCTGGCGGCAGAGTTCGCTCCCGATGGATCCCCCCGCGCCGGTCACCAGGACCCGCTTGCCCCGCAGGTACGCCAGGCTTTCCTTCAGGTTTACCGCCACCGGTGTACGGCCCAGAAGATCCTGGGGATCGATGGACCGGGTCTGGATAAGGTGGGCGTCCCCTTCGATAATCTGGGAAATCCCCGGCAGGATACGGATCCGCTGGAAACCGGCGTTTTTAAGAATCCCGTAGAGTTCCGAGAGGGATTCCCTGGAAGCGCCGGGGATGGCGATAATCGCCTCGTCCGCGGGATTCATCCGGAGAAGCCGGGCTACGTCCCGGATAGGGCCCAGGACGGGAATGCCGGCGATTTTCTTTCCGATTTTTTCCGGATCGTCGTCAAGAAAGGCTACCACCGTGCCCAGGATAGCTTTTGTCCTGATTTCCCCCGCCAGAGTCCGGCCCGCAAAACCGGCTCCGATAATGTAGAGCTGGGACCGTTCGTTTTTTTTCATGAACTTACCTTTAGGTACATTCCCCCCTCCCTTTGGTAAACCTACAGCTTCAGCCCGGGCCGGGCCGCGGGCGTTATCAGTTCAAACCCCAAATCAATCGTGAAAGAATCTTCATAGAGATCCAGCTTTATTTTGGCCCTTCCCTTTCTTTTATCGACCTTTACGATATTTCCCTCAAGACCCGCCATGGGGCCGTCCACCACCACAATCCGGGCATTTTCGTCAAAATACACCTTTGAAATCCCGGCTACCGCCAGGGGGCCCGTTTTTTTGACAAAATGGAGCACCGTTTCCAGATCCCGGCCTTCCAGGGGCTGGATATTCTGATTGGATTTGAGAAACCGGAAAAAGCCGTCGGTCCTGCGGAACTGCCAGTGATACAGGAAAATAGGCTCCTCTTCCCCGGCTTCAAGAAAAATATACCCCGGAAAAACCGCGGGAGTGGTTTGAACCATGGCGCCGCGCCGGCGGACGGAGAGCGTCCGCTTGGGAAAGTAAATCCGGATCGGGCAGGAGGGATACAGGGCCCGGAACAGGCGGATGTACTTTTCCTCGCCCCTGGTCTTGACCTGAACGGCGTAATACTTCACCCCATAACTATTAATTATTAACCCGTAATTATCAACCGCTTATGTTCCGATAGGATAAGTGGAGGAGTACATGAAAAAACGATGCTTGTTGGCGATCCTTGCCTTTGCCGGCCTGGCGGCCCTTCCGGCGGCGACGGTGTCTGTCATTGTGGTGGAAACGGGACTTCCCCCGGGAACCGGGCAGGCCGAATCTTCCTCCGTCTGGGAAAGCGGCGTCATGGACGCCCTCTTTGACGCGGGCCATATCGTTTCCAATGCTCCGATTATGCGGCTTAAAACCCTGCCGGGTACGGAAATTTCCGCGGAACTCCGCCGGGAATTTGACGAAGCCCGGCTGGGCGGCGCCGATTTCCTGGTCCTGATATTCCTTGCCTATCCGGAAAGCGCTCCGGAACATCCCCGGGAGGTTTTTATGCGGCTCTACAACGTTTCCAGCGGAAAAATAGTCCAGGAAATATCCGTCACGGCGGCGGCCTGGGAAAGTTCCGGCCAGGAATTCCAGGATGCCAAGCGGAACGCGGGAAAGTTTGTCCCCCGGATGGCGTTTAAAGGCTAGAAAAATGAAGAAAATACTGTTTATCCTGACCTTGCTGGCCGTTTTCCTTCTTCCCGGAGCGTCTATTTGGGAAGGGGCGGCAGCGGTTTCCACCGATTTTCCCGAAAAGGGACTCTATGTGGCTACCAATTCTTTTCCCCGGAATACCATTGTGGATCTGACCAACCTAGAAACGGGAAAGACCGTGCGGGTTATCGTATCTGCGGGACTGGACGCGCCGGGCCTTCTGGCCCTGGTTTCCCGGGAAGTTGCCGAGGAAGTGGGGCTCCAGAGCCGTACCATTGGCAGGATCCGCATGACCCAGCCTTCGGACCCCATTGCCTTTTCTCGGTTTACCGAAGACTACCTGAACTCCGGAGACCCGGACCACGATCCCGCCGCGGCGGTAAACGGAGCCTACCCGGACGCGATTTCCGATCCGGCCGTTTCCGGCCTTCCCGGTGAAGGGCCCGCGGGGGCATCCGCGGTTCCGACGGCTCCGGACACTCCGGCGGCTCCGGCAGTCTCGACCGTTCCCGCAGCTCCGACGGCTCCGGCCGTTCCCGTAGTTCCGCCGGCGGCGCCGGTAACGCCGGTAACGCCGGCGGCGTCCTCCGGGGGCAGTTCCGTACCGGAAGATTCCGCCGCCGGAGCGAAGCCGGGACCTTCCAGGGAATCGGAACGTGATCCCGAAGAGGCCTGGCTTACCGGCCCGGTAAGGCCAGCCGGAACGGAACCGGAAATTCCGGCGGCGGACATACCCGAAACCACCGACGCCGTGGCCCTGGCCGCCGTGACCGCCCCCGAACCGGTGATAGAGGAAGTTCCCGAAGAAGCCGTCGAACCTTCTGTTCCCCAGGTTCCGCCGCCCCTGATAAGCGGTCCGGTGATTGTGCCTGTTCCGGTACCGGTGCCCGTACCGGCCCAGCCCGCGCCGGCCGTCCAGCCCGATCCGGCTGTTCAGTCCGAGCCCCCTTCCGGGGCGTCCGGCGGGCAGGCCCCCGGATACAACTATACCCTGATTCCCGCGGAAGAACGGCCCCCGGAAGGGAGCGGACCGGGGAGCGTACCCCAGATTTTCAGCGTCCCCGCGGTGGCCGATCTGGAACACGGCAAGTACTACCTCCAGATAGGGGCCTACAGCAAGACGGAGATAGTGGAAAAGGAACTGGCCAGGGTGGACGGCTCCTATCCCCTGGCGGTCCAGTGCGCGGACAGCGCCGGCAGGCCGGTTTACCGGATCCTGATAGGACCGGTCAACCAGGGAGAATCCGGGGCGCTGCTCCGGAATTTCCGGGGCCGGGGTTACAGGGACGCGTTTATCCGCCGGGGGAATTAGCGCCGGGCCTTGAGCATACCGGGCTCCGGATCGGGCCCGGCTTCATACAAAGCCCCTCCCGTAAGACCGTAAGGAGGTGTGGGGTAGCACCAGAAATGGGAATTGTACAAGTCCCCGAATGATGCACGTAAGTCTTTATCCTGTAAAGACTTAGCACAAGAAAACTACCTGAAAATTCCCAAATTTAAAAAGTGAAAAAAAGCGAAAAACCCGGGCAAACTGCGAGAAAACCGAGAATCCGGCCCAAAGACCCCACTCCTTAAAAAACCTTAAAATCCCCTTTAATCCCGGTAAAAAGCCCGATTTATCCCCAAAAACCGGGGAATTCCGACAGAATTGCCCTGTATTCCGACCTCAAACGGTAGGGAAAACAAGCCGAAAGCGGTGAATAAAAAAAACAGGCTGAAAAAAGCGGTGAAATCATCTGTAAGTCTATATAATATAAAGAAATATATTAAACATAACGAGTAAAGCAGTGAATTTAAGTGGTGAAACCAAAAAATCTTGAAAGTGGTGAATAAAACGGTTATTAATCCTCCGACAAAACCGCTACAAAGTCCCCCTGCACCTGATAGTCCTCGCCCTTCCCGATTGCTATAAACCACCCTGAATTATCTTCAAAATGAAGCGTCCAGGTGTGATCTTCGCCCTCCCGCATCCGTTTGAGGGTTGAGCTTCCCCCGCGCCGCACAACCTGGATTGGACTTTACCCCATTCGGTAGACATCATTAAGCAACCCGCCCTGAGTTAAACATAGCCGGCGCCACATAGTCAAGCGCCGAATGCAAGCGAAGGCGATTATAATACAGCTCAAGA
>JAISBN010000015.1 GCA_031266175.1 Treponema sp.
GGGGACCGGGCGCTTTACGATCTGCTGGTTAATCTGCGGGTTAGAAATGAAACGGTAAAGATAAACCCCCGGATCGTTTCCATCGACCTTGATGATGAATCCGAAAGAATACTCAGGGACGCGATTGATACCCGGAGGACCTTCGCGGAACTTCTTACGGTGCTGGCGGATTACAACACCCTGGCGGTCATGGATTTTTTGTTTCAGTACCCAAAGCCCCAGGACGGGGAATTTGTCCGGGCGGCGGAAACAGCAGGGGCCCTGGTGCTGGCGATCCAGGCCCTAACGAAGGAGGACTCCCTGTTTTCCTTCCCCGGCCTGAACAAAGGCGAACGGGAAACCCTGCGGGCAAACGTATGGCATATCCAGGTTTATGGGAACGACGAGGTTCCCCGGGCCCTTACCTGGAGGATGCCCTTTCCTGAACTCGGCGCCGGGCCGGTCATTCTGGGGCACGTTAACCTAAGCCCCGACACCGATGGCCGGTACCGGCGCTGCCCCCTCTTCTTCCGCTGGGAAGACGGCTTTATCCCTTCCCTGCCCCTGGCCGCCGCGGCCAGGGAACTTGGCATTGATACAGGGCGGATCACATTTATTCCCGGTAAAGAACTGGTGATTCCCCTGGGCCCCGAGCCGGTGGAAGCCAGCGTCCGTATTCCCGTTGACAAGGCGGGATGTATCCTTGTTCCCTATTTCCGGCCCCGGCGCGGAACCAAAACCATTTCCCTGCACCGGGTTGTCGAAGCCCTGCGGGATGACGAAGTTTACGAGGAATTTTACCAGCAGCTTAACAACCGCGTCGCCGTGGTGGCGGAAATAAGCAATTCCCAAAAGGATCTGGGCCCCACCTCCTTTGAGGAGCTTTATCCCCTTTCGGGAATCCATACCGCTGTTTTAAGCGGCATTTTTTCGTCATCCTCCGGCCAGGATTCCTTTTTCGCGTTTCCCCGGACCGGCTATCAGGTTTCGATTATCTTCGTACTTTTCCTGCTCTCCCTTTTCTGTTTTCTTAATCCCGGCGCAGCCTTCCACCGCGGATTTTTCGCGCTGCTTCTTCTCTTTACCGGCCTTACGCTGCTCCGCTGGCGCTTCCTGCGCATTGCCCCCTGGTACAGTGCCGCCGCCGCCGGAATCACGGCGGCATGGCTTACCGCGTTTATCCGGCGCACCCTGATCCGGCGGCAGGAACAGATCCTCTTAAAAAGCGCCCTTTCCCGTTATGTTCCCCGGGCCCTGGCGGAGCGAATCCTGCGGGAAGGGAAGACGGAACTACTACCCGAATACAAGGAACTAACCATCCTCTTTTCCGACATCTGCGGCTTTACCAAATGGAGTTCCGATAAAGAACCATCCCGCGTACACGCCTTTTTAAGCGATTATCTGGAATCCATGTCTAAAATAATCTTTGCCCACGGCGGCACGGTAGATAAATTTATGGGCGACGGTATGCTCTCCTTCTTTGGTGATCCCTTTGAACAGCCCGATCATGTGCGCCGCTGTATCGGCGCGGCCCTTGCCATGCAAAAAAAGATAGCGGAACTGGCGGAAAAGTGGAGGCCCCTGGCAGGTATTGATCTAAAAGTCCGCATAGGCATTAACACCGGCAAAGTAGTGGTAGGCAACCTGGGAACCCGCAGCCGGATAGAGTACACCGTGATAGGGGCCGCGGTAAACCTGGCCCAGCGCATGGAGAGCAGCGCCTCTGCGGGCGGTATTCTGGTGACGGCGGAAACCCGGTTCAAGGCGGGGACGGACTTTTCTTTTGGCGAAAAAAAGCCGGTTCAGGTAAAGGGCTATGCCGAACCAATAGACGCCTATGAGATCATGACCCATGGCGACAGTTCTCCGGGAGCGGGGGAGTAGCCTGATCCGGCATCCCACCGCCGTCCGCGGCGGATTCCACGAAAAAAACGCCCCGGTTACGGGCCGCGCAAGGGATAGGAGGGGTTTAGCCACGGCGCGTAGCGCCGGGGCCGGAGCGTTAGCGTAGCCCCGTATAGCCCGGTTTTTTGCGAAGCAAAAAATGCGCCCATCTTCGAATGGAAGTGTCCGGGCATATTGACACCGCTAAATTCCTTAGTAGTATTATCAGGTATCGTTACATCCGTTCCCGGCGGCCCCAATATCCCGGCTTCCGGGAGTTTTCCCAGGCAAAACAGGGGAAAAAATGTCTAAACAGACTTTTCAGGGCGAAGCCGAAAAACCAATGAACCTCCGTTTTCTGGAGCGGCCCCGGGTAGACTGCATCCTGGAAAAGGCCCTGCAAAGCTATATGGTCACCGTGGTGGCGGGGGAGGGCAACGGCAAAACCCACGCGGTAAACTCCTTTCTTAGGAAGCGCAAGCGGAACGTCACCTGGATACAGTTGTCGGAACAGGACAACCTGGGCTGGCATTTGTGGGAAAACTATCTTGGAGAGGTGGCCCGGGTCGGCCCGGGGACGGCGAAGCTTTTTTCCGACATAGGCTTTCCCGAATCGGACCGGCAGCTTGACCAGTACCTGGGTCTGCTTAAAGACAAGACCAGGGGCCTGGACCCCTATGTGACGGTCTTTGACGACTTTCACTTAATCACCAATCCCGAGGTCCTGCTGCACCTGGACCGGGCCCTGGCCGCTCTGGTTTCAAACAATCCTTTCATCTTTATTTCCCGGAGGGAACCGGCGATACGCACCGTCAACTTTCTGTCCAAGGGAATCCTTTCCGAAATTACCGTTGACGATCTCCGGTTTACCCGGGAGGAAACGGAGGGCTATTTCCGCCTTAACCAGGTCTTCCTTAAGGAAGAAGAACTCTCCCGGATCTTTGAAAAAACCGAAGGCTGGGCCCTGGTCCTCGGCCTTATCCTCCTTGAGATAAAGGCGGGAGAGGCCGGCGGGCATAGTTGGGACCGGGTGATGCGGCCCATACGAAA
>JAISBN010000017.1 GCA_031266175.1 Treponema sp.
TACAAATTCCTGCCCCGCAAGCTCGCCGAAGGTTTTTGGACGGCGCCGTGTAGCGGTAACTTCATAGGCCATATACAAAATATACCCGGAAGAAGGAGTTTTTGTAAGGGGAAAAAAGCCCCGTCTGTGCTGCCGCCGCAGTCACAGGTTACCGTAACGTGCGTAATTTTTTCACCATATCGTTCAACCAGTTTCCGCTCTATGTCCCGCAAGCTGTCGGTTGTCCATGATATTCAAGTATATTCCTAAAGACGGTACAAAACAATGTCCAACTGAGAATTGCCGGACAGGCTCTATATACAAACGGCTTTTTTATCTACAGTAGGGGATATGAAAAAGCTCCTTTTCATATCCCTTTCCGTATGGCTCTGTGTTATCCCCGCGGGGACGGCGGAGCTGCGTTACTTTGTCAGCGCCCGGGGCAGCGATGACAGCGACGGCCTTTCCGAAACGGCGCCGTTTAAAACCCTGGCGCAGGCGGTCGCCGCCGCGTCGGCGCAAAACACACAAGACGATTCCCCGGTACGAACCATCGTCGTACTGGGCGCGCTGGACGGGGAAGGCGAACCGCTTATCGACGAGGCAAGCGTTTTTTGCATACAGGATTCGGGCCCGGCGGAAATCACCATCCGGGGCAGAAACGGGGCGAAACTTCTGGGACCGGGCCGTGATTTTGTCTTAACCGGCTCTCCGCCTGAACTACAAACCGCGGACGGAAAACCGCTGGAGCTGGATTCCGGGGATTACAGAAAAGGAAAGCGGGTTATATCGGTACTAGGCAATTCCCGGATCCGCTTTGCGGATATTGAAATTTCCCGGGGCATTACCGAAAACCACGGCGGAGGTCTTCTTGTTGCAGGCGGAGCCTCGGTGATTATGGAAAGCGGCGTTATACGGAGCAATGCCTCTACCTGGGGCGGCGGTGTTTTTGTAATAGACTACGGATCGTTTATTTTGAGGGGCGGATCGATCAGCGGCAACACCGCCTCTATCGGAGGAGGCGCGGCGTTCCTCCGGGGAATATGCCTTATGGACGAAGGGGACATCACCGGCAATGCCGGAGTCCATGGCGGCGGTTTATGGGCGGGTTATGGAAGCACCGCCGTTTTTACCGGTGGAGAAATCGCCGGTAACGAGGCTTCCGATTACGGCGGGGGCATCGTCGTGTACGAGGCTTCGTTAACCCTGGCCGGAAACAGCCTGGTACGAAACAACAAAGCGCCCAGGGGCGGGGGACTGTTTATCTGCCACACGGGATTCCTGCCGGGACAGGGCGTTACCATGAATGGCGGCGTTATAGAAGACAACGAAACCGGCGGTTACGGAGGCGAATCCTATAACGGCGGCGGCGGTGTGTACAGCGACGGCGTTTTTGCCATGCATGGCGGCGTCATCAGGCGAAACAGGGCTTTGGGCGACTATTACACGGGTTATGGCGGAGGGATCTTTATAGGCCGGGGAAAAAGTTTTTTCTTTTCCGGCGGGAGCATCGAAGAAAATTACGCGGAACAGGATGGCGGCGGCATTTACGCGGATGAAAAAAGCGAGATGCTCGCCGTTAAGCGATCCTTTACGGCCGGGATTGTAAAAAACCGCGCCGCCTTCGGCGGGGGAATCTACATTCTGCGGGCCTCGGTTACCCTGCTGGGGGGGAATATCGGGGAAAACCGGGCCGTACATTCAGGGGGCGGCGTTGTTGTGGACGGTGGAACCCTTGAAATGCGCGGCGGCGAAATCAGCGGCAATGTAGTAGAAGGAGCCCGGGTCATGACCGATCGGGGCGAAGTTCGCCACGGCGCCAGACAAGGGGGCGGCGTTTTACTGTACCAAAGGGGCGTTTTCCGGCTTTACGACGGAACCCTTAAAGGCAATGTCGCGGGACTTGGAGACGCGGTGATGGCAGGCCCGAACGGTTTTTTTGAAATGTCCGGCGGCGAAATCCGGGATAGTGAAAAACAGCCGGTCGTTGTGGATCCGAAAGGCCGCTTTGAACAAAGCGGCGGTTCTATAGAGGGCGATGTAATCCGTCCGGTAAACGAATGGTGAACCGGGCCTTTCACAAAGCGGTGGAGCGTTACCGCTCGCTGGTAGACGAAATTGCCGCCCTGCCGGAACTGGCCCCGCTGGTCCGGAAGCTGGTGGACCGGCGGGAGGGCCCTTCCTATCCGGTGGATACCCCCGTGGTGTTTAACCGGGATCTGGACGAACTTTCCCCCGGTTCCATAAAAATGATCCTGGTGGCGGATAACCCCGGCCGCCGCGAACAGGCCCGGGAAAACCGCCGTTACCTGGTGGGCCCTTCGGGCAAAATCGCCGAAAAATTTTTCCGGGACCGGCCGGAATTGGGCATTGACTTCCGCAAAAATGTGCTGATCCTTAACAAAACCCCCATCCATACGCCCCGAACCGCGGAACTAAAGGGTCTGTGCGCCATGGATAAAACACTTGCCGCCGCGGTTGCCTCTTCCCAGCGGGTGATGGCGGAACTGCTGGGGGAATTTTATTCCGCCCTGACAGAACCGGCGCGTCCGGGCGCCAAAACCAAAACCCCACAGGCCCCTTTCCCGGTGTGGATAATCGGCTATTCGGAAATGAAGAAGGGCGGCATCTTCGAGGTGTATACCAATACCCTTATATCCCTCTGCGCTTCCAGCCCCGGACTAAAGGCATCGCTGTACTTTTACCGCCACTTTTCCATGAATTCCTTTACCACCGATCTAAAGCAGCAGGCCCGGCCCGGCGAAAGCGCGGCGGAAAGCCTTGGACGCATCGGGGCCGCGTACCGGGAACGGATTTTGGGTTGACGGCAGCTATTTGATTAATGAACAAAGGAGAAATCGCCGGGTGGTCAGATCGCGCAGCATTCTTGTGGCCGTCGGCGCGACGGCCCTGGTGCTGATATGTGAAACAGGGGCCCGCTTCGCGGGCGTAATCACCATCCAGGGTTTCGCCCGGATTTTGGGCTTGAAGTACCTCCCTGATACAAGCAAAACCGCGGGACAGCGCCCTATAAGCGTACAGGAGTTTGACCATGTACATCACAGGGCATGTCCCTTTCGGGGATGGCGGAACGCTTATCCGGGTGGAGACGGACATACGCCGGGGAATACCGGGGATCGATGTTTCCGGGCTGGCGGAGGGGGCGGTCAGGGAGGCCCGGGAACGGGTCCGGGCGGCGTTCCGTAATTCGGGGCTTGCCTTTCCCCTGGATCGGGTCCTTATCAACCTGGCCCCGGCGGGGGTACGGAAGGAAAGCGCCGCCCTGGACCTGCCTATTGCCCTGTCGGTGATGGCCGCCGCGGGGCTGGTTCCGGGGATGGCGGCCCTGCCGGAACAGCTGATGGTCCTGGGGGAACTGGAACTTTCCGGCAGGGTCCGGCCCGTCCGGGGTGTACTGGCGGCGGCCGCGGCGGGGCTTGCCGGGGGAATCCGCTTCTTCATCGTTCCCAGGGAAAACGAGGAAGAGGTGGCGGTACTGCTGGACCGTTCCGGTACGGCGGACCCTGCCGGGGATGCGGCCTGTACGGCGAAGGGCGGAATCCACCTTGCCGCCGTTTCCGGCCTGGACGAGGCGGCCCATGCCCTGGTACTGCTTACCGGGGAGGGGAGTTTTCCGCCCCGGTTTCATACCACGGTCCGGGGCTGGGCCGGGGCCAACGACGGCGCCTTTACCTGCGGGGATTTTGCCGAAGTCCGGGGCCAGGACCGCTGCAAGCGGGCCCTGGAAATTGCCGCCGCGGGGGGGCACAACCTGCTGGTTTTCGGCGCGCCGGGGGCGGGGAAAACCATGCTGGCCCGGCGGCTCCCGTCGATTATGGCGCCCTTAACGCCGGAAGAGGCGGTGGAAGTAACCCGCCTTCACAGCCTGGCGGGCCGGCTCGGGCCGGACAGCGGAGAACAGGCCCTCGGCTTGGAAGCGGGCTTCCTGGAAGGGGGCTTTTCCCTTATCCGCCGGCCCCCCTTCCGTTCACCCCACCATTCCGCCAGCGCCGAGGGAGTCCTCGGCGGGGGCAGAACGGTCAGGCCCGGCGAAATCAGCCTGGCCCATTTCGGGGTACTTTTTCTGGACGAAGCCCCGGAATTTAAAACCAATGTACTGCAGGCCCTGCGGGAACCCCTTGAAGACCGGGTCCTTACCATTGTCCGGGCCGAAGGGCCGGTAAAGCTTCCCGCGGATTTTCAGCTTGTGATGGCGGCCAACGCCTGTCCCTGCGGCCGGTTGGGCGCCCGGGGCCCGGTATACGGGGATGATATCCCCGGTGATTCCCCGGCCGGCGGCTGCTTTTGCAGTCCCGAGGAAATTTATCGGTACTGGCGGAAGTTCGGCGGTGCGCTCCTGGACCGGGTAGAGTTGCGGGTTCCGGTCGCGGCGGACGGCATATACGGCAAACCCGCCCGGGCCGAATCCAGCGAAAGCATCCGCTCCCGGGTTATGGGGGCGGTAGACATCCAGCGCCGCCGTTTTGCCAAGGCCGGTGGTAAAGCCGGCGGACTCGGGGTCCGGCGCAATGCCCGGATGACTCCGGCCCAGATCGAAGCCTTCTGTGTCATGACGGAAGCCGCGGACCGGGCGTTCCGCGCCGCGGCGGAACGGCTGGCCTTTTCCGGCAGGGCCTGCCACGGGGTACTCCGGACCGCCCGGACCATTGCCGATCTGGCGGGGACGGAATGTATCGGCGGGGATCATATCCTGGAAGCGGTACAACACCGCCGCCTGGGGGACGATCCCTACGATGTGCTGGGGGAATCGCCGTAATGCCGGGGGATTACCCCACCGGACTATGTCAACGGCAGCCCTTCCAGAAAACGATCCTCTATCCTGTGATCTCCGGCGGTATACCCCAGCTTGCGGTCGGGCCGGGCGGAGCCGTGAAAATCACTTCCCGCGGTAATACACAAACCCAGATCGCGGCCCAGTTCCTCCAGGCGCTTACAGGCCTTGGGTTTTGCTGCGGGGTGCCAGGCTTCAATACCGTCCAGGCCCTTTTCCCGGAGTACGGCAAAAAGACCCGGCAGCCGCCCCCAGGCGACGTAGAGGGACATGGGGTGAGCCAGGACGGCAATGCCGCCGGAATCGTGGATAAGTCCGGCGGCCTTTTCAAATTCCAGCCCTTCCTTGGGAACATAGAAGGGCCGGCCCTTGCCCAGCCAGCGTTTAAAAGCCTGTTCCTGGTTTTTAACCACCCCCCGGCTGATAAGAAAGGCGCCGAAATGGGGCCGCCCCACAATACCGCCCCCCGCAAAGGCCGTAACGGCCCGGTAATCCGCGTCGATACCGGCGGCCCGCATCCTTTCTATCATTTCCCGGTTCCGCCGGTCCCTGGCCGCCGCCAGATGTTCCAGGACGGCGGGCAATTCCGGGGAGGGTTTATCGATTCCCAGACCGAGCAGGTGAAATTCACCGTTTATAACCGGTAAAATCCCCTCCGTTTCCGGGTTTTCCGTTTGAATTTCCAGCTCTACCCCAGAAATAAGGCGTATCCCCAGGGGTCCGGCGGCTTTTTTTGCTTCAGGAAGCCCTGTAATCGTGTCATGATCCGTCAAAGCCAGGGCGCCGAGCCCCAGTCCGGCGGCTTTTTCCACCAACTGGGCCGGTTTCAGATCTCCGTCGGAGGCACTTGAATGGGTATGGAGGTCTATCATACAATTAACGTAGTGTACCAAATCGTATGCAAAAAAACACCTGTTGTGCCGATATTATGATAATAGGTATAAGGTCGTTGACTGTTCCGGCCCACGATCATAAAATATAAACTACCATAAGTAAGGATGGATCGATTGGTATCTGGTTATACATTACAAAATGGGATGCTCGCCGGGGAAAAAGGTTCCGGTAAAGCCCTGGGAGTAGGGGAGGGAAAAATCACCAACCCCGGCTCCGGCTGTATAATAGATCTTCAGAAAAGCTCCTATATTTATCCCGGCCTTATCAATACCCATGATCACCTCCAGGGGAATTACCGTCCCGCGGTGGGGCCCAAACCGGGGGAATTTTACCTTACCTGGCTTCCCTGGGACAACGATCTGAAAGCTTCCGAAACTTTTAGGGAACGCTCCATGCTGTCAAAGGCGGAGCTGTACCAGCTTTCCGGTTATAAATGCCTCTTTTCCGGCGTCACCACGGTTAACGATCATTTCCCCCAAAAGCTTAATGCCGATCTTCTGCCGACCCTGCCCATCAGGGCCATTCTGGAATACGGCCTGGCCCATGAAGCGTCTTCCTACGATCTAAAATGGGGCGACGGCGTTGAAGTGGAATATAAAAAGGCGGTCAAAAACAACTGGCCCTTTATTACCCACCTTTCCGAAGGCTTTGATGAAGAGGCGATGAACGGGATACGGCACCTGGAAAGCCTGAACATACTGGACAATCACTGTCTTCTTGTCCACTGCATAGGGTTTAGCGACGAAGACATAGAAAAGGCAGCCCGGGCGGGGGCCAGTGTTTCCTGGTGCGGTTTTTCCAATATGTTTATGTTTAACGTTACCTGCAAGATCCGTAAGATGCTCAAAGCGGGGATCAATGTTACCATCGGCACCGATTCTTCCGCCACCGGATCGGCTAATCTGCTGGAAGAAATCCGCTACGACCGGGAGCTGTACCGCAGCCTTTACGGGGAGGATCTTCCCGCCAAAACCCTATTCCAGATGGCAACTGTCAACGCGGCAAAAGCCTTCTGGATCCAGGATCGGACCGGCGTCCTGGAAGAAGGTAAACTGGCGGATCTTCTGGTGATCAAAGCCCGCCATGACGATCCCTTCGAAAACCTGGTCCATGCTGCCATGGAAGATATAGAACTTCTTACCCTGGCGGGAACCCCTGTTTACGGGGAACTGCGTTTCCTGGATATCCTGGGCGGGAAATTCCCCCCGGGATATACCGGAATTACCGTGGGGAACCGGCCCATGTTTGTTAAAGGCGATCCTGCGGGACTGTATAAAACGGTCCGCAAAAAAGTAGGTTTCAAAAAGGTTCTTGATTTTTTGCCCTTTGAGCTTGATGGGGAGTAGCAGCAGATGCCAAAGCCTTTTCAATACAGATCCGGGTCGGTCATCTACTTCCAGGGAGATGCGGCGGACAAAATCTTTATTCTCCAGTCAGGGAAAGTAAATCTTACCTATCAGGATATTGAGACAGGAGACGATGTTCACGATTTGGTACAGCCCGGGGAATTTTTCGGCGTTAAGTCGGCGCTGGGCAGGTATCCCCGGGAAGAAAATGCCATCGCCGTCCAGGACGCGGCGATTATGGCTTTTACCGTACCGGAGTTTGAGGCTCTGGCCCAGGCGAATACCCGGATTATCATGAAGATGCTGAAGGTTTTTTCCAACCAGCTCAGGCGTATACACCGGCAGGTTTCCAACCTGATGGAAAAAACCGAAGAACTACCCGCGGAAAGGGGCCTGTACAATGTGGGGGAATATTACCTTAAAAACAAACGGTATTTCCAGGCCAAGTATGTTTTTTCCCGGTACCTCACCTACCACCCTTCGGGGCCCCACGCGGCCCAGGCTGCGAAAAATCTGGAGATGGCCGAATCGCAGTCGGGTCCCATGCCCCAGGCGGTATCCCGTTCTTCCGATCCCGCAACCCCCGTTTCAGTTCTTTCGCAGGATGATTTTTCCGGCAAAGGCCCTCCGGAGCAGCTGGGGGATACCGCCAAGGCCTATTACGACGCGGTCAGCATGGTTTCCCAGGAAAAGTACCAGCAGGCCTATCTTTCCTTTAAAAAGATTGTTGACGCCGGCGAGGACCAGGAGTACGTGGCAAAAAGCTCCTACGAAATCGGCCGCTGTCTCTTCCTCCTTAATAAATTTGACGACTGCATAAAATACTTTACCAGCATGATAACCAAGTATCCCCGGCATCCCGATCTGGGGAACAGCCTTTACTTTATGGGCCAGTCCTATGAAAAGCTGGGCAGGAAAGATCAGGCGGCTACGTTCTACAAAAAAATTCTGACCATGACAAACGAAGATGACGACAGCGCAATTAATATCAAAGCCAAGCGGGCTCTAAAGGCCCTCTGACGGGAGAATACTATGGCCATGGATATGGCGGCTTTCGGCCGTTTTGCCAGAACCTTTCAGGCCGGGGAAATGATCTTTTCGGAATTCGAGCCCGGCGATACATTTTATCTTATCCAGTCGGGCCGGGTGGAGCTGGTTAAGATTATCGGCGATATCGAAAAAACCCTGGACATTCTGCAGCCTTCGGAAATGTTCGGGGAAATGGCGATCCTGGAAAATTCGCCCCGGTCCGCCACGGCCATAGCGCTGGATACGGTTAAAGTGCTGGAATTCAACCGGCAGAATTTTGAAATCCTGATGCTGGGAAATCCCCAGATTGCCCTTAAACTGCTTAAGATGTTTACCAAGCGTATCTACGATTCCAAACGGCGCTTTATGATTCTGACCCTGGATGACGACCAGGCAAAAATAGCCGATGTCTTTCTTATGCTGGACGAGTATCAAACCAATATTGATAAAACAACGGAACGGCGGGAATTTAAAACCACGGTAGATGATATTGCCCATTGGGCGGGGATGAGCGTTAACCAGGCCAGGGACATTATCAGCCATTTTGTTACCCAGCGGCGCATGGAAGTCTTTAGCGATAAGATCGCGGTAAAAAACATCAACGATTTTTCCCGTTTCGTTGCGTCGAAGCGGAAAAAAATCTAGCCCCTTTACACCATAAATTTATTCGCAGTGGGGGTTTCTTTCTCTTGGCGCCGGAGGTAACATTCCCCCGCCTTTACTCTTCCCCGAAGACTACCGCGGTAAAGGTAAACAGTTCCGCGTCCGGCGCTTCATAGGCTTTGGCGGGGACCCCCGCCTTGACGCAGATATAGTCCAGGTATTCATCCAGGTTCCAGCCCTGTTCCACCGGCACCTGGGGAAGGAGTACTCCCGTCCGGCCATGGCAGGAAAGGTAGAGGCCGTGGACGCCAACCTTAACCTGCCGGGGATTGGGGCATCGTTCCATAGGGGAAAGGACGGAGATTTCCAGTTCGCAGCGGGGAAGTTCCTCCGGGGAAAGGGGCGGAAACCGGGGATCCCCGAAGGCCGCTTCGACGGCCATGACGCGGATTGTCTTTTCCAGCGGCTCCGGTGCGGCCATCCTGCCGATACAGCCCCGGAGCCGGCGATTGTCCCCGGTTCCCTGTCCGCCGGTCGTATGGATCGTTACAAAGGCCCCGCAGGACATGGAAAGGGCGGAATTACCCCCTTCAATCGCGGCGGCCAGCTTCGGACTCCGCCGGTATTCGGGCTTCCGATTTTCAAGCTTGGCGGCGATGGTTTCTCTGGCGTCCGCCAGCAGCGTCCGCTTTTCTTCTCCGTTGATGGAAAATTCACCCCTGGGTACATTTCCGTACATCCTTTCCTCCCTTCTGTGCAGAGCCGAATGGTTACAACCAAAACCACCGGCGGCGCGGAGGGTTACGTCCCGGGCTGCGCGGATAATCACGGGCGGAGTTTTACCCGCTTGCAGTGGAACCGGGAAAGGTGTATAGTTTTACCCACAACATGGATTTTAGTGAGTTTAATCTGCATTCGGAGCTTCAACGGGGCATAGCCGATGCGGGGTATGTTACTTGTATGCCCGTTCAGGAACAGGTTCTGGTTAACGCCTTTGGGGGACGGGATCTGTATGTCCAGTCTCAGACCGGTACGGGAAAAACCGCGGCCTTTTTAATTGTGATTTTTCAGCGCCTCCTGGCGGAACCTCTTTTGGGGGGTAAAAAGGCCTTGATCATGGTTCCCACCAGGGAACTGGCCGTACAGGTAGAAGAAGAGGCAAAGGTCCTGGGAAAATACCTTCCTTTTAAAACGGGCAGCTTTTACGGCGGCGTGGGGTATGCCCAGCAGCAGCGCCTGCTAAAGGACAACGTCCAAATTCTTGTGGGAACCCCCGGCCGGGTACTGGACCTGAACAAGTCGGGCCTCATGAACCTGATGGACATCGCCTTTCTGGTCCTGGACGAAGCGGACCGGATGTTCGACATGGGGTTTTATCCTGATCTGCGGAAGCTTATCAGGGTAGTGCCTCCCGTGGACCGGCGGCAGACCATGCTGTTCAGCGCGACCCTGAATACCTGGGTCAAAAACCTGGCCTGGGAGTATACCAAGGAGCCCTTTGAAATCGACATAGAGCCGGAAACGGTTACCGTGGACGAGGTGGAGCAGGCGCTTTACCATGTGCCCAGCGGGAATAAAATGAAGCTGCTCCTGGGGATCCTGGAAAGGGAACAGCCCGAAAGCGCCATCATCTTCTGCAATACCAAGCGTTACGCGGAAATCGTCGCCAAACGCCTGAGGATCAACGGTTACAACTGTGAATTTATCATCGGGGATCTGCCCCAGGTAAAGCGCCTTAAGATCATAGACGACATCAAAGCGGGCAGCATCCGTTTTCTGGCGGCCACCGATGTGGCTGCCCGGGGCCTGGATATCGAAGACCTCGCCCTGGTGGTAAACTATGATCTTCCCGTGGAACCAGAAAACTATGTGCACCGCATAGGCCGGACCGCCCGGGCGGGCAAAACCGGCAAAGCCGTGACCCTGGTCAGCGAACAGGACGTATACGAACTGCCGGATATTGAAAAATACATCGGTAAAAAAATACCTTCCCAAATTGCCGGTGAAGAACTCTATACGGGCGATAAAAGCGAAGGGGTCCGGATCAGAACCGATTTTTACGATGACCGGGGCTGGACGCGGGGGGAACCAACTTCAGGGCCGCCAGGGAGAAGCGGTCACCGGGATCAGCGCCGGGGTCCTCCGTCGGAGGGAAGAAGCGGCAGGGGGCCTACCGCAAGTCAGGCCGGGCGCAGCCGAGACCGGCGGACCGGCGGCGGGGATGGAAGAAGCGGGCGGAGTGGTCCCGGCGATCCCGCGCAAACCGGCAGCCGCAGAACAGACAGCCGGGAAACCCCGGACCTGGCGCAGCTGCCCCTGGAAAAACGGATGGCCTATTACCGGGAAAAGTACAACAGCCCGCAAAGCGGGAAAACCGCGGAATCCCGCGGACCTTCAGGCCGGGACAAAAAACGGGCCCGTAGTGGTGAAAGCGGCGGCGCCGGACGTACCGGCCGCGGCGAACGTACCGGTGACAGCGGGCCGCGGACCGGCGGTGGGCGTTCCGGCAGCAGTGAACAACGGGCCGGGGGCGGCCACGGCAGACGTGGCGGCGCTTCCGCCGGCGCCGGACCGCAGGACCCCGGAAGACAGCGGCGGAACAAGCCCCGCACAGCCGCCCGGGAAACAGCGGCGGACACTTCGCCCGAAGTTTCCGCCGGAACGGAAAAAAAGCGGGGCATCATCGGCAAACTGCTGGGCATTTTCGGGAAAAAGGAATAATCCCCCGGCGCGCGCATACCATAAGTGTCCAGTTTGCCCGAGATGCTTTTCTTTTATGGACCTTTCTCTGTATACTAGAGGAAATGATAACCATTACCGATGTCAGCCTCTCTTACGGAGAACGAATCCTCTTTAAGGATGTTAATCTAAAATTTACCCCCGGAAACTGCTACGGGATTATCGGCGCCAACGGAGCGGGAAAATCCACATTTCTTAAAATACTTTCGGGCGAAACGGAACACGACAAGGGTGAGATTGCCGTTACCAAAGGCGAACGGATGGCGGTGCTCCGGCAGGATCACTTTGCCTTTGAAGAATACCCTGTCCTGGAAACAGTCGTCATGGGTTATCCCAAACTGTACCAGATTCAGAAAGAACGGGAAGCTGTCTACGCAAAGGAAGATTTTAGCGAAGCGGACGGCATGAGGGCCAGCGAACTTGAGGCCGATTTCGCCGACCTGGGAGGCTGGGAAGCGGAAGCCCAGGCGGGCCAGATGCTTTCCGGCCTGGGGCTGAACGAAGAAGATCACGGCAAAATGATGGCGGACCTGGATGAATCAAAAAAAGTACGGGTCCTTTTGGCCCAGGCCCTTTTTGGCAGTCCCGATTTGCTCCTCCTGGACGAGCCTACCAACGGCCTAGATCTGGAATCCATTGCCTGGCTGGAAGATTTTCTTATTGCCTTTCCCAACACGGTGATCGTCGTTTCCCATGACCGGCATTTTCTGAACGCGGTATGTACCCACATCTGCGACATCGATTTCGGCAGAATTACCCAGTACACGGGGAACTACGACTTCTGGTACCAGATGAGCCAGATGCTTCAAAAGCAGGCCCGGGACCAGCAGAAGCGGAACGAAGAAAAGGCAAAGGAACTAAAGGAATTTATCCAGCGCTTTGCCAGCAATGCTGCCAAAAGCCGGCAGGCTACGAGCCGCAAAAAGGTACTGGAAAAACTGGACCTGAACAATATCACCGTCACCAACCGGAAGTTTCCCTTTGTAGGCTTTAAGCCGGATCGGGACATCGGCAACAACGTACTGCGTTTCGAAAAGGTAAGCGATACCGCCGCGGGGCTGGTAGATTTTTCCCTGACCGTCAACAAGGGCGACAAAATTGCCTTTGTGGGGGCCGGACACCAGGCCAAGACCGCGCTCTTTGAAAAGGCCGCCGCGGAACATCCGCCGGAAGGGGTGTACTGGGGACAGACCACGAGCCTTTCCTACTTTCCCAGGGAAAACTCCGCCTTTTTTACGGGGGATCTGTCCATTACCGGCTGGCTTAAGCAATATTCCCCGGACCAGGACGACACCTATGTCCGGGGCTTCCTGGGGCGCATGCTTTTTTCCGGCGACGAGGCCCTTAAACCGGTGAATGTTTTGTCCGGGGGGGAGCGGGTCCGCTGCCTTCTGGCAAAGATGATGCTCTCCGGGGCCAACGTCCTTATCCTGGATGAACCCACCAACCATCTGGACCTGGAGGCGATTACCGCCCTTAACAACGGCCTTATCGCCTTCCCCGGGGTGATCCTGTTTAACTCCCATGACCACGAGTTCATCAACTCCGTCGCCAACCGGATCGTGGAAATCCTGCCCCCCTCCGGCCCCGGAGCGGGGGTTATTGACCGGATGATGCCCTTTGACGAATACCTTAACGACGATTCCGTCAAAGCCCTCCGGGCCCAGGCCTACCACCACGCGGAACGGCTGCAGATATAGGGGGGGTAACTGCCGGTTCTATCCGGCCGCCATAAGCGTTTACCCGAAAAATACGGACCGGATTACCTTGTTTTAAACGGTTCCACATTTATATAAATGGGCTAAACCCGATGTATGATCTTTTTAACTGCTTATTAGTCAAGGTAAATTTTTCATCCCGGTCTAACGCATAAACCCACAAACCAGAACGGGTTTCATCCTCTCCAACCCTGAAAAAATATTTTTTTTGAGGCTCAAAGGTGATTTTAACTAATAAATTTTTCCCCCTATAAGAAAGTCCAGCGTCCCAGGAATCAATATTCCATTCCAATAACGCATCCCCAGCTGGTATTTGTATAAACTTTGGTGTTAAGCTGACTAAGGTATGTGAATCTTTCCAGTTTACTGAAATGCCATTATATGTTATTATGGTCCCAACATCAAAAGTAGTTATCCATGCTGTTTGTTCTTGTGGAATTGAATCATCAAACACAACACTAGGATTAGCTGCGCAGCCGGTAAAAAAACCAAAAGGCAAAACCATCGCGGAAATCAATACAAATATCCGGACACTGTATTTCATATTCATTTAATACCCTCCTAAAGGTATAGTAACAAAAGCCCTAAACGGCTTTTGTCCACTATAGACATTTTTCGTTCAGCTGTCAAACCGGTTAGATTATCGTTAGTTTATCAGCTTGTTTCCCGCGGCGTTTTTCTTTTATACTGGAAAAAATGATAAACCTTACCGATGCGCTTTTTCCCCTGTTGAGGGGGCGCTTATAAAAAACCCGCAGACCGTGAACCGCGCCATATCCGCCTTTGCCGCCATCCTGCTGCTTCCGCTGGTACTGTCCGCCTGTGCCGCGCCGGTCCGTCAGGGGAAAGGGGCGCAGGCCGCCGGACGGGGGTCCCTTCCCGACATGCCGCTACGGCAAAAAATCGCCCAGATGCTGCTGGTGGGTTTCCGGGGTACGGAACTTGCCCCGGACAGCCACATCTACGGCGACATAAGCGAACTGGGCGTAGGCGGAGTGCTGCTCTTTGACTACGACATGCCTTCCCGGAGCCGGCCGCGAAATATTGTTTCCAAGGAACAGCTTACCCGCCTGTGCGGGGATCTGCAAAATATCGCTCCGGTAAAACTGTTTATCGCCATCGACCAGGAAGGGGGCCGGGTTAACCGGCTCCGGGAGGAATACGGCTTTCCGCCTACCCTAAGCGCCGAAGCCGTGGCCGCGGATTCAAGCGGCAAACGTACCAAAGCCCAGGCGGAAGAAACGGCCCGGATCCTTTCGGAAGCGGGGATCAACCTGAACTTTGCCCCCTGCGTGGATCTGAATATCAACCCCGCCAATCCTGTCATCGGCGCTTACGGCCGCAGTTTTTCCGCGGACCCGGAAACAGTTGTACGGCACGCGGAAATCTGGATTACCGCCCACCGCCGGTACGGGATTCTTTCCTGTATAAAGCATTTTCCCGGCCACGGCAGTTCTTCCGGCGACACCCATCTGGGTTCGGTGGACGTTACCGAAACCTGGCGGGAAACGGAACTTATTCCCTACCGGCGGATCATCCGGTCCCGTTCCGGCGGGGAAACGCTGATCATGACCAGCCATGTGTTTAACGCCGCCCTGGATCCCCTTAATCCCGCAACCCTTTCCCCTCCTGTTTTGACGGGAATACTCCGGGACAGGCTTGGCTATAGGGGGATCATCGTCTCCGACGATCTGGATATGGCGGCGATTAAGGCTGTCTACACGTTTGAAGAAACCCTGGAGAAGGCGGTTAACGCGGGGGTGGATCTGCTCTGCCTTTCCAACAACGGCGGCAGTTACGACCCCCATCTGGCGCGGCGGGCGGCGGATACCATATACCGGCTGGTGGAAGAAAACAAAATCTCCCCGGAACGGATTGAAGCGTCCTGGCAGCGCATTATGGCGGCCAAACGGGAACTGTAATCCCCCGGCTTTCCGCGCCGGCGGGCCAGCTCCGGTTACAAAAAAATCCCCGCCGCTCTTATTCACAAAGCGGCGGGGTATTTCGTTTGACTGTTAGGCCAAATGCCTTACCTTTAGGCCGAAATGTTTGGCCTTCAGGTCAAGCACTGCCGGCTAACTTTTGTTGATGGCCAAAAAGAACGTATTGGCCGCTCTGCGGACCTCTTCTTCGTTCCTGCCTTTCAGAATCGAGTATACCCGCACAAAAGGCCGATCATAATACAAGTGGTAATGCCTGAAGAAGCAGAGAAAATATCCTTTCCTGACATAACTGACTTCCCTGATATTGTACAGGCGTACATTCCTGACGGTTTTCCTGGTATGGAAAAACCACAAAAAGCGCTGGCAATAGATTTCGGCCACCCGTTTGTTGGAGACCACAAGAAATCCTTTTTTCTTGAACCCAAGAATCCGGGTAAAAACCCTTAAGACTTCAAGCAACAGCCGGATCGGCAGGATGGAACTGGTTATTACCAGATCGGCATTTATTTCCAGCGCCAGTGTTTCGTCATCGGATAACACAAAGCCGGACTGTAAATAGGCCATAGTACCCTCCGCGGTTAGGAATTATAGGTTATGCCGGCCTGATTTGATGGACCTTTCCGGTGTGCAAAATCGAGCAGCGTATTGCCCAGTTTAGCCACAAGTGCTATAACCACCCTCCAGCCATTAACAATAAAGTCTACAACGGACTGCCAGAAGATAAAGATATATTCAAACAGCTGCTTAATGATGTGCACAATAAAGTTAAAGACCCGCACCAGTACGTAGACGGCGATTTCGGCAACTTTCTTAAAAAGGAAACCGCACAGTTTCGACAGAATAACGCCCAAATAGCCGCCTATCAAAGATCCCGCCACAAGAACAATCTCCGGTTCAGGGAAAATGCCGAACATCATCAGGGGCATCAAAAAGAGGCTGGTATAGGAACCAATCAGGTCTCCTACGAACAGGTAAAAGAGTACTTCTTCGACACCGAAAATCAACTGGAAAAGACCCACCAAAGTACCGACTATTCCAATCCAGGTAGCGATGACTTCGCAGAAAACGTAGACCAGATGTCCCAGAGCGTCTATGACGATGGGGCAGGTAATTTTATCGGTTACCACGGGCTTCTTTCTGTTAAGCCACATCTGGAAAGCGATGATGGAAGCCGCCGTTATAACAAGCAGGGAAAGGACAAATAGAAAAATATATTTTCCTTCCAACCCTTCGAATATCTTTGAAGCTATCAGCCTGTACAGAATACCGACAGGTATAAGAAGACAGACGAGCGCCAGCACATTGAACAGCCAGTCGTAAGGTTTGGTAAAAACATCCGGCCCGTCCAAAAACCGCAGATACGGTTTAATGAAACTTTCTTTTTTTGGTGTTATGCGCTGTGGTCCGTGCGTTAACGCACGGTTCTGACGCATTACTGGATATTAAAATAAAACCGTTCCAGATAAGCAATGCGCCGCCGGGTATCATCGTAGCGCGTACTCTGGGGATATTCCCGGGTCAAGCGGCGGTAGTAATCCAGCGCCTGCCGTATGTCCCTGGTCGCTTCATTATTCGCTTCGTATGACTGGCCATAAAGCCAGAAGGCCTCGTCGCTGCCGCCGGGAAAACGGAGCATAAATTGATCCAGCGCTCCCAGCGCTCCGGCAATGCGCCCCGCGTTGTACTCTTCCCGGGCTTTTCCCAGCCAGTCTTCCGCCGTAACCGGAACAGCGGCGGCCGGATCGGTTCCGGAAGCTTCGGCGTTTTCCGCCGGGGCCCCGGCATCCTCCGGCGGTATTCCGGGCTGGCCGGTTCCGAACCGGCCGTCCGCCCCGGACTGCGGCATGGCCGCGTCCGGCGGACGGCCGGAAACCGCCGCGGCGGGCTGAGCCGGGGCTGACGGCGGCTGGCCGGCGGCGGCCCTTCCCTCGCTGTCAAGGGCCTGGGGCCAGCGGGGCTCGGCGTATACCCGTTCCGGAAAGGAACGGGGATTGGACCAGGCGGAACCGGCGGTTACCGGCGGCGGCTCCACAATCACTTTGACATAGTCATTTAAAATATAATCCCGGACAAAATCCTGGCGGTCAAATTTAAGGCTGTAGGTTCCTTCTTCATCGGCCCGGAATACAAAGGTCATTCCCTCGTCTTCCATGCGGCGGGAATCGTAACTGACCCCCCGGCGGGAACCGAATTCACCCAGATACACCCAGCCCGGCCCTCGAAAGGGGATTTCAATGTACTGACCAACCAGCGCTTTAACCGTCCGGGAATAATCCAAATCCGGTTCCGGGGGAACCGGCGGCACAGACACCGCGGGCTGGAAGGGAAGCTCTGGCATGTCCGAAGGAGGAACCAGGGGCTCTTCCCGGGCCGGCCGGGGAGGCGGTACGGGCCGCGACGGCCTGGCCGTAGGCGGTGGAGGGGGTGGAGGCGGCCTTTGGGGCCGGGGCGGCGGCGCAGGCGGCGGTAGCTGAGGGGGCGGAACCGGCGGGGGGGGCGGTGAGGGGGATTGCGGCGGAGGCGCAGGCTGCTGTATGGGCGGTGACTGCGCCAGCGGCACAAGCGGCGCGGGAACCGGAGGGGGCTGGAGGCTCCGTTCTTCCGGGGCCTTTTCCGGATAATCGGCTTCCGCCAGCTCGTCTGGCGCCGCCAGTTCAAATTCCACATCGGGGAGCGCCGCGTCATCCGCCTGCCCGTCCGGCGCCGCCTGATCATCTGACGGCTCTTCCGCCGGACCATCCGCAGCCACCTGCTCGCCTGGCGCCGCCTGCCCGCCGCCGGTTTCCCGCTCCCTCCGGTTATCAAACAAAGATTTTTCCCCGCCGGACCGCTCGGGGATCCGGGCGGCGGGGTACTCCCCTTCGATTTCGGGGATCAGCCGGCAGGAAACCAGCAGCGCCGCGGCGGCCCCCAAAACTGCGCGAAACCCGCGGCGGGCCGTGTCCCTCTTCCGCCGTCCCGCCCGGCACAGGTTTCGCGTCACGGTACATGCTCCAGGATGGCGTCCACGCCGGACTCAATCCGCTCCCGCCAGACCTCTTCGTTCCCGTTGAGCGGATCGGTCCAGAAAGGCCTGGCGTCCTCTTCGGTCCAGCCGTTCCTGGGTTCCCGCTCCAGCAGCACGTCGGGAACAAAATCCGGTTCATAGGGAAGGAAAAAATCCTCCGGCAGAAAAGCCGGGCCTTCGGGAAGTCCGGCGGAAGCTTCGGTATTCCGGGCGGTTCCGGCGTTCCGGACTTTGCGGAAAGTAACGCCGGCAAGGATCAAAAGCAGCAGGATAATGACCAGGAAGCCCGCGGCAGCTATCAGGACAAGCCGGCGGCGGGCCGCGGCCTGTTCCGCCAACCGGGAAAACAGATCCTTACCTTTTTCAAGCAAGGCTGAAAAAAACGTTCCCGCTCCCATAAGCTTGAGTATAACCGCTTTTCTTTGTATTGTGAAGAGTTGACGGATTTCATATCCGGCTTGAGGAGCATATCATGAATGGAAGACTTGACTCCATGCTCCGGCGCTACGAAGAGGTACAAAAGCTCATCGAAGATCCGGAACTGGTGCGGGATCAGCATAAATACCGGGACACCATGAAAGAATATTCCCTGTTAAACGCGGTGGCGGAGGCGGCGCGGGAAACGGAGGCTCTGGAGGAACAGCTTGAAGAAGCCAAAGCCCTGGTCCAGGATGAAAAAGATCCGGACATGAAAGAACTGGCCAGGGAGGAATTAAAGGAACTGGAAGTCCGGATCAAGGACGCCGGCGACAGGCTTAAATTTCTTCTGATACCCCGGGATCCCCTGGACGAAAAGAACATCATCATGGAAATCCGGGCGGGAACCGGCGGGGACGAGGCGGCCCTTTTTGCCGCGGACCTCTACCGGATGTATTCCCGGTTTGCGGAAACCAGGGGCTGGAAATTTGAAATCATGAGTTCCAGCGAAACCGAACTGGGGGGCTTTAAGGAAATTGTCTTTTCCATCGGCGGGAGCAATGTGTACGAAAACCTCCGCTATGAATCGGGAGTCCACCGGGTCCAGCGGGTTCCCGCCACGGAAGCCTCCGGCCGGATCCACACTTCGGCGGTAACCGTGGCGGTGCTGCCCGAAGCGGACGAAACGGAAATCGACATCCGGCCGGACGACCTTCGCATCGACGTGATGCGGGCCGGCGGACCCGGCGGCCAATGCGTTAACACCACCGATTCGGCGGTACGGATCACCCACATCCCCACGGGGCTGACGGTTCACTGCCAGGACGAAAAAAGCCAGATCAAAAATAAAGCCAAGGCCATGCGTATCCTCCGGGCCCGGATATACGAGAGGGAAGAAGCAAAGGCGGCCAGCGAACGGGCGGAGGCCAGAAAAAGTCAGGTGGGTTCGGGGGATCGATCCGAGCGGATCAGGACCTACAATTTTCCCCAGAACCGGATCACCGACCACCGGATCAATCTTACGTTATACAAGCTGGATTTGGTCATGCAGGGCGATGTGGCGGAATTATTTGACGCCCTCAAATTGTCGGCCCGGGAAGAACTGCTGCGGACCAATTCCGAAGCCGCGTCATAAAGAACAGGGATCATACATAATCTTCCTTGCGGAAAAGGTTTATTTCTGATATAACTTATCTTAAAGTAAGCCCTGTTAATATCGTTTACGCGTATTGATAACCCTTCAATCTGTTAACAGTGTTCAACTGGAGGAACCATGAAAACCTATTCCCGGTATATTGCGGCGCTGGCCCTTTTGTTCACGGGATTTGCCGTCTTTGCCCAAAACCAGGAAGACAGGGACGCCGCCAGGCGGGATGTGTTTGTGATTCTTGACGTTTCGGGGAGCATGCAAGACGAGAGCAAGTTTGCCAATGTGCAGGAGTACCTTGACCGGGAAGTGGTCAACGGCCTGCTTAAACCGGGGGATCAGTTTACCCTGGTTACCTTCGGCGACAGCGCCGAGGAGCGGCTTTCCCGGCCGGTAAATTCCGGGGAAGACAAGGCGGCTCTTGTATCGGAGCTTCGCGGACTGCAGCCGGACAACAACTGGACCGACATCGGCATGGCGATGGAAAAACTGGCGGAGATCCTGGAACGGCGGGAAGAAACCGGGGTCCGCCGGGTTATCCTCTTTATCACCGACGGCATCAACATCCCTCCCCCCGAAAGCAAATACCGGGGGGTGGATTTATCCGTGGACGAACGCTTTAAAACCCTGGGCGAAAAAATTTCCCGGGGAAGCTGGTTTCTCTACGTGATCGGCATCGGCGGGCAGACCGCGGCCCGGGATGTGGCGGGGCTGATTCCCGGTTCCCAGCTGCAAAGTACCGGGCCGGATTTGAGCGGAGTGGACGTCAATTCCCGGATTACCCAATTGGAGGAAGAAGAGCGGGCCAGGGCGGAGGCGGAAGAAGCGGCCCGGCTGGAAACGGCCCGGAACGCCGGTTTTACGGGTTTGCTCCGCCGCCTGGCGGACGGGCTGGGCCTTGTGCCAGGAGTTTTTTTGGGAGGCATTATACTGCTTGTACTGCTCCTTGTTTTCCTGATCCTCCTGCTCACCAGGATCTTTAAAACCAGGGAACTGATTATTACCGATGACAAGGAAACCATCATCCGGCAGACTGCGCCCTTTGGAGGGCTGACGCTTAACTCTCCCGCGGCCATACTGCCCGGTATAGGGAATGAAAACAGCCAGATCCTGCGGATCCAACGGAGCGCCTTCGGCCTTACGGTGCGGATCATGGATACCGCCGCAATTGCGGATACATCGCCCTACAAGAAAGGCGGCGTCCATCCCCTGAAGGGGGTAATCAGCCTGGCTAACGGCCGCACCATCAGGATAACGGTGAGATAAGCTTCCGCTGTTCCGCGGCATTACATTACACGACCACAGATCGGGCACAGATCAAGTTAAGGAGACGTTGTACCGCCATGAAATTTTCCCAGACCTTTATTCCTACCCTAAGGGAAGTTCCCGGGGACGCGGTTATCGCGAGCCACCGGCTTATGTTCCGCGCGGGGATGATCCGTAAACTTTCCAACGGCCTCTTTGCCTACCTTCCCCTGGGGCTCCGGTGTTTCCGCAAGGTGGAAACCATCATCCGGGAAGAGATGAACGCCATCGGGTCCCTGGAGATAAAGCCCACCGTGGTGGTCCCCGGCGAGCTGTGGAAAGAATCGGGCCGCTGGGATTCCATGGGGGAAGCGCTGCTGCGGGTCAAAAACCGGCTGGATGCGGACTTTGTCGTTTCCCCCACCGCGGAAGAGGCCTTTACCAAGATTATCCGGGACGAACTTTCCAGTTACCGCCGGCTTCCCCTGTCCCTCTACCAGATCAATACCAAGTACCGGGACGAAATCCGCCCCCGGTACGGCGTGATGCGGAGCAGGGAATTTGTGATGAAGGACGCCTACTCCTACCATGCCGGCGAAGAAAGCCTGGACGAACATTACCGGGCTCAGGGGGCGGCGTACCGGAAAATTTTCAAACGCTGCGGCCTTACGGTAATCCCCGTCAGGGCCGATTCGGGGGCCATGGGCGGCTCCGGCTCCGAAGAATTCATGGTGGAAAGCGAGATTGGTGACAACACCCTTCTCCTCTGCAAAAGCTGCGACTACGCGGCCAATGTGGAAAAGGCCGAATGTAAACCGGACTACGGCCGGTTTAACGCAGAACCAGCCGCGGCGGCCAACGTGCCGCCGGTGGAAAAGATCGACACCCCGGAAGTCAAAATCATCGAAGAACTCTGCGCGTTTCTTAAAACCGAAGCGGCGGGCTTTATCAAAACCCTGATCTACCGGGCGGTAAACGTGGAGCTGGATTTAAGCGCCGCGCCGGGCTGCGGCAGCCTGGTAAAACGCCGGGCCGCTCCCGGCGCGCCCGAAACCTACGACGAGGCGTTCTTCGCGGTGGCGATCCGCGGCGACCTGGACGTTAACGAGGTAAAGCTTGCCGCGGCGTTGCAGGCTTCCGAAGCGGGCCTGGCCGCCGATGCCGACGTGGTACGGATCACCGGCGCGCCGGTAGGCTTTGCGGGGCCCGTGGGCCTGGCCGCCGTACCGGTAATCGCCGACCAGACCGTTACCGGCATGACCGATGCCGTTACCGGGGCGCTGGAAAAGGACAAGCATTACCGGCACGCCGCCTGTGGCCGGGACTTTGCTCCCTGGCTCACCGCCGATGTCCGTACGGTAAAGGCCGGAGACCGCTGCCCCCTCTGCGGCGGGGAACTCTACGAAAAGAAGGGCAACGAACTGGGGCACATCTTTAAGCTGGGCAGTAAATACACCGCTTCCATGGGCGTTTCATACCTTGATGAAAACGGCAAAAGCCATATCCCCGTCATGGGCTGTTACGGCATAGGCCTGGACCGTACCCTGGCTTCGATTATCGAGGAACACCACGACGACCAGGGGATTGTCTGGCCCGTCTCGGTGGCCCCCTACCATGTCATCATTATTCCCATCAAATACTCGGGCGCGGTCAAAGATGCCTGCGACGCCCTTGCGAAGGAACTGGAAGCCGCGGGACTGGAGGTTTTGCTTGACGACAGGGACGAACGGGCCGGGGTCAAATTTAACGACGCGGATCTTGTCGGCATACCCTGGCGTATCGTGGCGGGGGACAAGAACCTTGCCGGAGGAATCCCCCGGGTGGAAGTAAAGCGCCGCAGTGAAAAAGAAGCCCGGCTTGTTCCGCTCTGCGAAACCACGGCGGAAATTGCCGCGGCGGTAAAGGCGGAACTGACGGCGCTTAACGGAACCCGTTAGGGATGCGCGGGCAGGAATGGTTTAACGACGATTCCTTCTGGGAATGTTTTGCCCCCATCATGTTTGACAGGGCTCACTGGGCGGAAGTTCCCGCCGTGGCCGGCGGCATTACCCGGCTGGCGGACCTTGCTGGCGCCGCTTCCCTACGTTCAGCGGCGGCAGCTGGCGCCGCCCGTTCCCCGGCATGTCTGGACCTGTGCTGCGGGTTTGGCAGAATCGGCCTGGAGCTGGCCCGCCGGGGCTTTGCCCTGACCGGGGTGGATATTACCGGACCATACCTGGATACCGCCCGGGAAGACGCCGCGGTGGAAGGGCTCGACGCGGAATTCATCCTTGAAGATGTCCGTTCGTTTAAACGGCCCGGCGCTTTCGACATCGCCGTCAATCTGTACAATTCCTTCGGTTACTTTGAAGATCCGAAGGATGATAAACGCCTGGTCCGCAATGCCTTTGAATCCCTTAAACCCGGGGGCGTTTTTTTTATCGAAACCCTGGGCAAGGAGATTCTGGCCCGGGACTTTGTTGAATCCGAGTGGTTCCGCCGGGCGGGTTTTTTTGTACTCACCGAATACGAGACGCTGGATTCCTGGGGAGCCATGAAAAATACCTGGCGGCTTGTTCCCGAAAGGAACTATCCCGCGGGGACCGGGAATAAAGGTCTTTCCGCCAAAGATCCCGCCATTAAAGGCGGGGTTATCGAAAAAACCTTTATCCACCGGCTTTATGCCGCTTCGGAACTGCGGGCCCTGCTGCTGGAAGCGGGCTTTGCCTCCGCGGAAGTTTACGGCGACTGGGATGAGCGGCCCTATGATTCAACGGCGGTTAAGCTGATTGTCCTGGGAAGAAAAGCCGGTTAAAAAATTCCACGGGTCAAGTTTAGCCCGAAGCTTCCCCGCGTGAGCGGGTTCTTGGGTATGGACCGCCCGCGAATCAGCGCAACGACTGGCTTTCCCAAATCTGACTGTCCTGGAAGCCGTCGATGGATTTTATCATCGCCAGCCAGTAGTCCGCTTCGTTCTGGGAGGTATAGGGACCTACGCGGACCCGGTAATAGGTATTGCCGTTAATGTCCTGGTTCGTGATCACCGCCGAAATGCCCTTGTCGTCCAGGTTATGCTTAACCCCGTCGGCCCGTTCCCTGGTGGAAAAGGAACCGGCCTGAACCCAGAAATCGCGGTACCTTTGACGGGACGCGGCCGCGACCGTAGAGGCGGCCTCGGGTTTGGGAGCCGGGGCCGGAGCTTTGGGTTTGGCCGCGGGCGCAACGGCTGCGGGTTTTGCGGGAACCGCGGCGGCGGTGGGCTTGGGAACGCTGATCACCCTGGCGGTTTCACCGGCCTGCTCCGCGCTTTCACCGTTACTGCTATAGATGGGGGAAACCGAATCGGGATTCTGAAGCCCCCGGAAAGAGTCGTCCCGAATCAGTTCGGCCGGATCGGTCGTCGCGGACCGTTCGCCGTTAATCTGGCGGTAGGACATTGAAGTTTCCGGGGCCGCCGCGCCGGGCCTAAAAACCAGGAGCGCCGCGCTTATCACCACGACCAGGAATACTCCCACCGAAACCGCCGTAAGCAGTAATTTCTTCTTTTCCATGATTCTGTAACCCTTCCAGTATGGCGTCTATCCGCTTTTCCAGGCTCCGCCGGGAACCGGGAAAACCGGGGTTTTCTACGATATAAATATCGGCGGCGGAAGGAAAAAGTTGAGCCCCCCGGCGGCTTTGAAAGGGAAAATCCCCTTGGCTGGAAAAGCGCCGGATCAGCGCCGCCGGGGGCAGGGCATCCCGTTTCAGGGCCCGCAGGAACCGTACCGGCAGGGGGGCGCGGACCACTATCACGGCGTTAAGCCGGGAAAGGGCCGAAGATTTATGCAGCAACGCGGCGTTGATCACGCAGGGCCCTGTCTGGTGGTCTATCCAGCGGGCAGTTAGATCGTTGGCCGCGGGATGAACGATATCTTCCAGCACGGCCAGGGCTTCCGGCCGGCCGAACACCAGCGCTCCCAAAAGCCGCCGGTCTATCCCGCCGGACGGATCCAGAATGCCGGAACCAAAACGGCGGACCAGTGCCTTCTGTTCCGCCGCAAGGACTTCGTGTCCTAGTTTGTCCACATCCAGAACGGGGAGCCCCCGTTTTTCCAGCAGGGACGCTACGTGGTTTTTACCGGAACAGTACAGGCCGGTAAGGCCGATAAGCAGGGGCACAGTTCCGGCTCCGCGGCGCTATTCCGCGGGGGCTTCGTTAAGCCACTCAAAGAACCCGTCGATTTCTTCCCGGCCGTTTACAATCCAGTCATCCGCGCCGGGATCGGAGGTAAGGGCTATGTACCGGCAAAGGGTGTCAAAATAGCCGGACACCGCAATCCGGTTAAAGAAGGGCGCGTAGAAGTCCCAGTATAATTCATCCCCGGCGCCGCGTTCTATTTTTCCGGCGTTTTTCAGTTCTTCCAGGGAGGTGAACAGATAGTACAGCTTGGCTTTGATTTTTTCCGCGTCGCTTTTACCCGCGTTTTCGTCGTCCAGGGCAAAACTAAGGGAGATAACCATATCCGAAGCGGTAAAAGTCCCGTTATCCATCAGGCCAATCTGTTCCTGTTTTGTAAGCAGGTACAGCAGGGTATTGTAAGCCTGGGCCGACCTGTCGGTGTTCGGTTCCAGCAGCAGGAAGTAACAGAAGGCGTAAAAAGCCTGGGTCTTTTGCCCCTCTTCCATAGAGATCCGCCCCAAAAGCAAATTGCTGCTGGGATGATTGGGATTAAGCAGCAGGCCATGGAGCAGCGCTTCCCGGGCTTCGGCGCGCTTTTCAACGCGGTAGTAACTTAAGCCCAGGTTATAGTACAAAAAGGTGTTGGAAGCGCCGTATTGGTTTATCGCGGTAAGGTACACCTCTATCGCCTCGGCGCTGCGGTCCAGGTTATCCAGGGCGGAGCCTTTGATGTCGAAAAGGCTGGGGATTACGTCCCGCATGCCCCGCCGTTCGGCGGCGGCAATGCCCTGCTCCGCCACAGCCAGGGCCGTTTCCGAATTCCCCATATACATGTACGAAAAGGCCGTTTCATAGAGGATCACCGGATGATCCGGCGCCAGCTCCAGGGCTTTGCCGTAATAGTCAATGGCGGTTTCATAGTCGCCCCGGTCATGGTAGCTTATCCCAAGCCGGACCAGCTCTTCCGCTTCGGGGCTGAGCACATTGCTAAAGTTCCCCGGTAGTGGTTCCGGCTCCGCGGGTTCCGGTTGGCTCCCGCAGGCCGCCGTTATCAGGGCCACAGCCAAAACCGCGGCCAAAATCACCGGCTTTATCAAAGCGTTCCACCGGCATCGTTTACATGTATTCATACTGCGCGTTCTCCATCATCCCCTTTAGTGAAATTCTCCCCAGCGTTTGCCCGTTTCCACGCTGACCCGCAGGGGCGCCTTCAGTTTTACGGCGTTTTCCATTTCTTTCTGAACCAGCCGGGCCGTTTCCGCCGCCGAATCCTCGGGACACTCCAGAATCAGTTCATCGTGAACCTGCAGCAGCAGCCGGGCGGGACTTTTGGCGGCGGCAAGCTTTTTATCCAGCTTGAGCATCGCCATTTTAACGATGTCCGCCGCGGAACCCTGGATGGGAGTATTGACCGCGACCCGTTCCGCCGCGGCTTTTTCCGTCTGGTTCCGGGAGCTGATCTGCGGGATATAGCGGCGGCGGCCCAGAATCGTGGACACATAGCCCGTTTCCTCGGTCCGCTCGATAAGCTGCTGGATAAACAGGCTTACCCCCGCGTAGGTGGCAAAGTACGCATCGATAAACGCCGCCGCCTGGGTCCGGCTGATCCCCAGTTCATTGGAAAGCCGGAAGGCGCTCATGCCGTACATCACCCCAAAGTTGATCGTCTTGGCCAGGCGGCGTTTGTCGGGGGGAACTTTTTTTTCGTCGTCAATGCCGAAGATCAGCGCGGCCGTCCGGGCATGGACGTCCACGCCGTCGATAAAAGCCTGCATCAGATTTTTGTCCTGGGAAAGATGGGTCAGCACCACCAGCTCTATCTGATTGTAGTCGGCGGAAACCAGCACATGGCCTTCCCTGGCCGCAAAGGCTTCCCGGATACGGCGGCCCTCTTCTTCCCGGATGGGGATATTCTGCAGATTGGGCTCCCTGCTGGAAAGCCGCCCCGTGGCGGTTCCGGTTTGGACAAAGTTGGTATGGATCCGGCCTTCGTCGTCGGCCAGAGCCACCAGGCCATCGATATAGGTGGACTTAAGCTTTGACAGGGTCCGGTGCCGGAGTATCAGGGCGGGCACCGGATCTACCCGGGCCAGTTCTTCCAGCACGTCCACGTCGGTGGAATAGCCGGTTTTGGTTTTCTTGCCCGGCTTAAGTTTCCGTTCGGTAAAAAGCACCTCCCGCAGCTGTTTGGGCGAACCCAGGTTAAACTCATGGCCCACCATGGTCCAGGCTTCGTCCTGAACTTTGTTCATTTCCGTGTAGAGCTCCGCACCGTAGTGGTTAAGGGTATCCTTTTCTATCCCGATCCCCACCCCTTCCATCTCCGCCAGGATCGGCAGCAGGGGCATTTCCAGTTCCAGAAAAAGCTTAAGGGAATCGGCCCGTTCCAGCCGGGGCCCCAGGAAACGCATCATCCGCAGGGTCAGGTCGGCGTCTTCGGCGGAATAGCGGCACGCCGTCTCCAGAGGCACCTGATCAAAAGTACCGCCCTTGGGAACAATGGAATCGTACTTGATCGCCGTATACCCAAAGTGCTGGGAGGCCAGGGAGTCCAGGGCATAGTTAAGCCGTTCCGGATTGTCCACCCAGGCGGCTACCATGGTATCCCAGATTTGGCACTTCCACCGCTTGATACCCCAGCCCCGGCTGACCTTGTAATCGTACTTGGCGTTGTGGGCCACCACGATCATCCCCGGATCCGCCAGCAGGGGGATAAGCAGTTTCCGCGCCGCCCCGGGATCGATAAAGGGGGCCGCTTCGCCGTCCATGTCCGCCGGGGCATGGGCCGCCACGGGCGCGTAAAACGCTTCCCGGGGCTTGACCGCCAGGGAAATCCCGATGGGCCGGGCGTTCCAGGCGTCCAGGGAATCGGTCTCGAAGTCCAGGGCCAGGAGGCCCTGCTTTTTTGCGGTCATCAGCAGGGCCGCCAGTTCCTGTTCGTCCAGGATCGTTTTGTAGGAGCCTTCCCCCAGGAGCGAAGGATCCGGGGGCAGCACCGGCAGGCTGCCCATTGCCGGGCCCGCCGGAACATCCGGTCTGGCGGCTCCATCCGACGCGGTTTCGCCCCCCGTCTTCTTAACCCTGGGGTCAAGCAGCCGGGCGCTCTGCTGAACCCCTTCCCGCATCAGCACCTCCGCGCCGGCGGTCCTGTTGAGCTTTTCTATGGACAATTCGTCTATGTCTTTACAGGGCAGGGGTACGGCACATTCCAGGGTGATAAGCTTTCTGGCAAAGTAGGCGCTTTCCTTTCCCGCGGCAAGCTTTTTCCCCACCGCCCCCTCAATGCCCGCCAGGCTGCGGTAGATTTCGTCCAGCGAACCGTACCGGGCCATAAGCCGGACCGCCGTTTTTTCCCCCACCCCTTTAACCCCGGGCACATTATCGGAGGTGTCTCCGATCAGGGAAAGGAGGTCCAGCACCTTGTCCGGCAGGACCCCCCACTCGGCCTTAACCTCCGCGGGCCCCGTAAGGCCGTAGGGGTTACCGGCAATGGTTCCCGCCGCGGCCTGTTCCGTCCCCGCCTTCTGGGGCCGCAGCTGGTACACCCCGTCCCCCACCAGCTGGAGCAGATCCTTGTCGGAAGAAAGGATATAGCACTGCCGGCCCTCGGCCTTGCAGCGCAGAGCCAGGGTAGCGATAATGTCGTCCGCTTCGTAGCCGTCCAGCCGCAGCACCGGAACTCCCAAAGCGGTAAGGGCTTCTTCCACCAGGGGCACCTGGGCATGGAGATCGTCCGGGGCTTTTTGGCGGGTAGCCTTGTAGGCGTCGTACATTTTGTGTCGGAACGTGGGAACCCGGGAATCAAAGACCGCCGCCAGCCGCAGGGGCCGCAGGGGTTCGGGAAGGGCCGCGCCGTCTTCCCCCGCCGCCGGAGCGCCCTCGTCGACAAGGCTTACCAGGGTCCGGGCAAAGCCGAAAAGGGCCGACACATTCTGCCCCCGGGCGTTCCGCAGGGGCCGGGACAGAAAGGCAAAGTAAAACCGGTAAATAAGGCCGTAGGCGTCAATAAGATACAGAGGAGGCAGGGCGGACATACATACAGTATAACGGAAAAACCCGCCCCTAGTTAATAGCGGATAACCGGAACATGCATGCGCTTAAGCCCATGGTCCTTGACAACCCCGCGTCTTAGTCTTCCAGTTCCGGGATGCTTTTCTTCATCCGGGCAAGAAAGTCCTCGCCGGAAAGCCCCTCCCGCAGGGCCACAAAGACCGTATTGTCCCGGCCGGAGATAGTACCCATCACTTCGTCCAAGCCCAGATTGTCCACCGCCAGGGCTACGGCGTCGGAATGGCCGGAATAGGTTTTTATCACCACCAGGTTTCCCGACCAGTCAATGGAGATATAACCCCGCAGGAAGTCGTGGATATAGGTCCGTTCCGTTTCCTGCCGTTCGTCCTCGCCGGGCAGGGTATAGACATAGCCGTTATGGCCGTCCGAAATCTTCCCCACCTTCAGGAGCTTTAAGTCCCGGGACAGGGTAGCCTGGGTAACGGTAAATCCTTCTTTTTCCAGATGCCCCAGGAGGGTTTCCTGGGATTCGATACGATAGGTTTTTATTAATTTACGAATAGCCTTGAGGCGTGCCAGACGCTCCTTCATTGTGCATAAATATACAATTAATAGGCCGTTTTATGCAAGTCTTTACAAAAAAGCGCCCCCGGGCCGCCGCAAGGCGGCGAAGCCGGAACGTTATCCAGGGACATCCCTTCCACCACCCTCAACATTCTGCAAACTCACCGAAGCCTTGAAGGTTCAAGTCTGGGAGCTTTTCAGAGGGCCTCAGAACAAGAAATACCCATCGTTGACCGTCTTTCAGAGGACTTTGTCAAACACGTGAAATCTGGCTATGGAGATGGTCCATAAGCAGTATAAAGCCTAGCCACTTACCATTGATACAGCAAAAGCAAATTGAGAATTACTCATTGCCTTATTTATTCTCCTAGCTGAGTAGGCAAGAGCCATGTTTTTCAGATCTTCCTTTTGTTGTTCTATGAGTATTTTTATTACCAAAAAAAGAAGAGTAAGAAATGTTATAGTAATAGACAGAATAGTTCCTAAAAAGGTTCTTGTCATTAAAAATAACCCATATTGGAATTCAAAATCATTTAATAATTTTGATACTTCCTTCCTTGTTTCTGACGACTTGATTTTCTTCAAATATGCTTTTTTAACATAATCAAAATCAAATGATTCTAACTTCTTTCTTTTAGCATAATCAAACCGAATTTTTGTATCTAAGTAAAGAAGAAATCAACGAGAACTCTTCTGTATAACTGAGCGATGTGTTAAGAACACTCTCAAAAAAACGATAAAAAGAGTTTTCTCGAAAAAATTCATCAGAATTATCCACTGCTATCAAGAATAAAGAACGGCGAATCTTAAAGACTCTATCTCTGAACAAATCAATTCGAACCTTCCGGTAGACAAAGAACAGCAGATAGAGAACTCCAATAAGCAAAGATATGACCATGATACTATCTATCATCTTCATGTGTTTCTCCATATTTATTTAATCGGCTTTTTTGCCTACCTGAGTCAATTTTTTTTTCTACCTTACTAATGTGGTCCCCCATTGCTTTTCTTGTATTTTTTAACTGCTTATTCTTGATACCACCATATATCAAGCCGCCTCCCCCAAAAATAAACCCTATCCAATGATTAGCCCGTAGGCTAAGTATAATATCCATCAATATGGTGGCATTGGTTTCTTGCCCGGCAAATGCTTTTATTGCATCCGCAAGACAGAATACACAAAAACAAATAGCTCCAAATCTTACTATACTACCCAACTACCCAAAATTTTTGTAACATTTCTCCAAGCTAAGGCGGATTTATTAAAATTATAATACATTTCCTGTTCTGTAAGCTTCCGTTGTGCCATTCTGTATTACTTTCTTCCTCTTTATTGACCAAATACATAATAATAAACCGTATTTTAATACATTTTTACAAAACGGTCAATACAACAATAAATTCCCACCCGGATTTTTCTCATTGACAAACATTTTTCCTTGCTATAGGCTGTCACTATGGCTCCGAACCAAAAACGCGCCGCCCAAGCCAAGCCAAGCCAAGCCAAGCCAAGCCAAGCCAAGCCAAGCCAAGCCATTATGAGGGGCGTTTTGGCGGTGTCAAGTCCCCCGCAACGCTCCCCGCGGCGCTCCCTGCGCACTTCACCCTTTTTCTCATAGTACAGCTTTGCCGGACAGTTTTCTCCGCCGTTCCCGTTCACGCCCAAACAGTAAGCGAAGCTTCCCCGCCGGATTTTTTCATCGCC
>JAISBN010000103.1 GCA_031266175.1 Treponema sp.
CTTCCACAGGGACGGGCGTATGCGTTAGTCTGAATGTTACCGTAGGACGCAGGGATAACACATAGGAATCCCTTCCGTTTCCGACCCCGTCGATCTTTTGTTCTTCCTGTTCAAAAACAATTTCCGTAGTTCAAATTGAAACAACGACATGATTTACTCCTTGTAATGAATTTTCCTTGTAGTTTTTTAACCGCAAAGTCAAAGAAGTCGAAAAAGTTCAATAAGTAAGGAAGAAACATTTTAGTCTTTCTTTTTTCTACTTCTTATACTTATTCGACTTCGCGGTAAAATTCTCCTTCCTTCTTTAACCACGAACCACACGAACCAACACGAACGGAAAAAGCTGTCAAAGCGCAAGTTCGTGAATGTTCGTGCCGTTCGTGGTAAATTTCTTCTCCTTCCTTCTTTAAAAAACTTCTTTAACTTCTTATACTTATTCGACTTTGTGGTAAATTCTTCACGGTAACAGTTTTCATAATTTCTTTGGCGATACTGTCCACGTCGGAAACAATGTGGGTCGAAAGCAGGACGATCCGGTCTTTTGAAAAAGCCGATATGATGTTCCGGAACTTTATCCGTTCCTGCGGATCAAGTCCCGCGGTGGGTTCGTCCAGAATGAGGATCTGCGGATCGTTGAGCAGCGCCTGGACAATGCCAAGCCGTCGTTTCATTCCCCCGGAATAATGAATGCAGCGGCGGCGTAAATCGCCGGTAAGCCCTACGGAATTGGTTAGTTCGATAATCCGCATTTTTGCCTCTCCCGCGGGAATTCCTTTTAGCGCCGCGATATACCGCAAATAGTCCCATCCCGAAAAATCGGAATAAAAATTCATCTCCTGGGGCAGGTAGCCGATTTTCGCCCGGTAGTCGTCGCCGCAGGTGTTTTTGTCCTGGCCGTTGATGAATACCTGCCCCCTGGAGGGCTGCAAAATATCCGCCAAAATACGGATCATCGTTGTTTTGCCGGCTCCGTTAGGACCAAGCAGTCCGTAAACGCCGTTTTCCATCCTGACGTTAATACCTTTCAGCACCTCTTTGTCCCTGAAATTTTTATAGATGTTTTCCATGTGTAATTGCATCCCGGAACCTCCTGCAGCTCGATGATACAGTAAGGATAGGGGGAAAAGATAAAATCAGGATAAACAAAGGGTAAACAAATTATTAAATTGTGCGGGGTGTCAGCGGTTTACCGTATAAAGGCGGCGCAGATGGGCGGTGTCCGCGTTAAGCTCTTTGGCAATGTACCGGTCCAGGCCGCCGTATTTGTCAATTTCCGCAAGGGCGGTTAAAAGGTATTCTTCCCGGACCGTCATGTAGGGAACCATGTAGGGCTTGCTTTCCTCGTAGGGCAGACAGCGGCTGCGCAGGCAGTCCGCGGAAACAAGGTAATCGGCGATGATCGTTTCCCGGCTTGCCCCTAACGCGTGTAAAACCAGCGCCGACGCCAGGCCGGTCCGGTCCTTGCCGGCGGAACAGTGAAAGAGCAGGGGAGCGCTGGCGGGATCGGAAAGGAGGGCAAAAAATTCCCGGTACCGGGGAATGGCCTCGCCGGGAAGCAGGGCATACAGCCGGAGCATTTCTTCGACAGCCTTCGAGGAATCGGGATTAAAGAGCCATTGCCCGCCGGGAGAAAGCGCGCCCATCAGGTTTCCCGCGTCAATGGGCAGTTCCCGCCGCCTGGTAACGGTGGAAAGCTCTATCCCGGGAAAAGCCTGTTTTTCTTCCGCGGAACGGAAGTCAACGATGGTTGTGATTTTCCGTTGTTCCAGGCATCGTTTGCCGGAGGGGGCAATGCCTTCAAGGTCTCCGGAACGGTAGAGGAGCCCCCAGGCAACCTGTTTTTGCCCCTCCGTATCCGCAACCGGATATCCGCCCAATTCCCGTACATTTAAGACCCCTTCCAGGGGAAGGATCCTTTTGCTGTGCATGCTTCTACAGTTAGTATACGTGAAAAGCCATCTTGAGTAAACCTAACCGGCATGGTTTAATGGAAGTATGAATGAAGAAGGCTTAAGGCAGCGCATCCGCGTCCTTCTGGAAGAAATCCAGACCGAAGCGGACCCTGTTCTTTTAAACCGGTACCGCGCCATTTTCCGGCGGGAGGTTTCCTTTTTTCACCGTTCCTATATGGCCGCCTATCTTTTGCTGCTGGCCGAAGAAGAGCCCCAACCGGTAAAGCGAAAACCGGAAACAACAGCGGGACCCAAACAGCGGGAAAAACGCGGCCGTTCCCTTGACCGCCGGGACAGAAAGGGCAGGGACGGTAAAGATGGGATTAATGGAATTACCAGAATCGATCAGAAGGATATTTCCAGCCCCCTCGGTGAAGCCGAATCGGTCCGGCTTTTTATCAGCATAGGACGGAACCGCAAGGTCTTTCCCCGGGAAATCCTGGCCCTGGTTGACGCAAAGGCCCGGGTTTCCAGAGACGACATCGGAACAATCCGTATCCTGGACAACTATTCCTTTGTGCAGGTCCGTACCGGCGCGGCGGATACGGTTATTCAGGCCCTGAACGGCCAGCATTTCCGGGGCAGGACACTGACGGTGAACTATGCCCGCGGCCGCCGGGAGGGGGAAGAAGAAACCCCGGATTCGGGCAATACGGCGGGGACGGATTCCGCGGGTTTTTCCGAACATGATTAACCAGGTAATCGTCGGTGAATTGCAGACCAACTGCTGGATCATTTCCCTGCCCCGGGAGGACCGGGAATCTTCCGGGGGCGAATGTGTCCTTGTGGATCCCGGCGGCGACGGCGATTTGATTCTTGACCGGCTGAAGCGGCTTCTGCTCCGGCCCCGGTATATCGTCCTTACCCATGCCCATTTCGACCATATCGCGGCCCTGCCGGAGCTGGCTGCGGCCTATCCCGCCGCGGCAGTGGCCGCCCATCCGGCGGAAACGGCAAAACTGGGTCCCCGTTCCCTGGAACCGCACCGGCGTGATTTTAACAGCGGCGGCGGGGACGCCGCTTATGTAGAAGCCCTGTGGAAACCTCTGCCCGGGGCATCCCTGCTGCTGACCGAAGGAGATACCCTGGGACCTTTTACAACGCTGCATCTGCCCGGCCACAGTCCCGGCTCCATAGGCCTCCTGTGGGAAGAAGAAAAGATCCTTATCAGCGGAGATACCCTGTTCAACGCGGGAATAGGCAGAACCGATTTACCCGGCGGAAGCCAGGAAGAACTTAACCGCAGTTTGGCCAGGCTTTTTACCCTGGATGGGGATACAACAGTCTATCCGGGCCACGGTCCGGTTACCGCCATCCGGCGGGAAAGGAGCCGCTTCTAAAAATTTTTCGCGGCCCGCAATTCTCCGGTTTTTAAAACCGGCCGTTTGGAGTGAAGAAAAAATGGATGACAAAGAAACGTTGGACGAGACGCTGAAAGAAGACCGCGGGTCTCAAAAATCACCCTTCGCCCTTGCCGGCGGAGCACAGATTGAAGGCGGAGACGCCGCCGCGTATACCGGCCGCGGCAACGAGTATGCCGGCAAAGGAGACCTGGACAGCGCCATCGCGGATTACACCCAGGCTATCGCCCTGGACTCCGGTTATGCCGCCGCGTATCTTAACCGCGGCAACGCGTATTTCTTCAAGAAGGACTACAACAGCGCCATTGCGGACTATACCCGGGCTATCGCCCTGGAAAGCGGCAACGCCGACGTATACTACAATCGAGGCCTCGCGTATGCCGGCAAGAAGGACTACAACAGCGCCATTACGGACTATACCCAGGCTATCGACCTTGGAAGCGACAATGCCGCCGTGTATACCGCCCGCGGCGACGCCTATGCCGGCAAAAAGGAATACGACAAGGCCGCCGGGGACTATGAAAAGGCCATCGCCCTTGACCCGGATTACGCTCCCGCTCCGGCCAACCGCGCCGTCGCGTACCGCGCCCAGGACTCCCGGGGCCGGGCCTTCACGGGCTTTACCCTGCAGGTCGATACGGGGCCGAGCGCCGCCGGCGCGTATCACAACCGCGCCTCCGCGTATTACGAAAACGGCGACATGGACAGCGCCATCGCGGACTTTACCCGCGCGGGTGTGCTGGCCCCGAACAGCTGCGCGGTGTACAACAACCGGGCAAACGCCTACCTCGACAAAGGTGACTTTGAGAAGGCCGTCGCGGACTACACCAGGGCGTTAAGGCTTGCCCCGGATGACGGCAGGGATAACGCCAGGCTGTATTATAACCGCGCTCGTGCCTATGACGAAAAGGGAAAGAAGGATCAGGCTATCTCGGATTATACCGAGGTGATCCGCCTTAACCCCGATGATGCCTCCGCGTACGAAGGCCGGGGGCGGGCGTACTATGGCAAGGGGAACCTGGACAAGGCTATCGCGGACTTTACCGAGGTGTTAAGGCTTATTCCTGTGGACGACGGCGTGTATTTCAACCGGGGAACGGCGTATTACCACAAAGGGGAACTAGGCAAGGCTGTCGCGGACTTTACCGAGTCGATCCGGCTTGGGGGTGATAATCCCGGCCCATACCGCAGCCGGGGGCGCATCTATGTTTCCCAGGGAAAGGCGGACAAGGCTATCGCGGATTTCACCAAACTGTTACAGCTCCTTCCTGATGACGCCGAAGCGTATTACTTCCGGGGCCGCGCCTATCAGGAAAAAGGGGAGCCGTACAAGGCTATCGCGGACATGACCGAGACTATCCGGCTGGACCCTGATAATCCCGGCCCGTATAACGACCGGGGCCTCGCGTACCGCGATATGAAAGAGATGGACAAGGCTATAGCGGACTTAAACAAGGTAATCAGCCTTAACCCCGATAATCCCGTCCCCTATCTCAACCGGGGCTATACGTATGAGACTAACGGGGACCACGACAAGGCCATCGCGGACTATGGCAAGGCGCTGGCGCTGGATCCCAATTTTGCCCCGGCGTATTTCAACCGGGCCATCGCGTATGGTAACAAGAGAGAGGTGGACCGGGTTATCGCGGACTATACCCGGGTGATTAAGCTTGAAAGCGGCAATGCCGCCGCGTATTTCCACCGGGGCAACGCGTATTATGGCAAAGGGAACTATGACAAGGCTATCGCGGATTACGAGGCGGTCCTGCGGATACAGCCTGACAACGAGGGGACAAAGAACAACATTATCGGCGCGTATCTCAGCCGCGGTCTCGCGTATCATGATAAAAAAAACTATGACCGGGCTATCGCGGACTTTAACAAAGCCCTTGCGTTTGATCCTGATGATACCTCCGCATATGTCTACCGGGGCAACGCGTATGTCGGTAAAAAGGACTATGATAAAGCTATCGCGGATTACGAGACGGCGCTGCGGATTGGCGGCGATAACGACGATAACGCGGAGATGATAAAGAAAGGTATTGCCACGGTGTATGTGAACCGCGGGGTTGTGTATCACAACAACAAGGAATACGACCGGGCCATGAAGGACTATGAGGCGGCGATGAGGTTTGATCCCAATGATGAAACAGCCAGGAAGAATCTTGCCATCGCCTATGTGTACCGGGGCGATGAGTATTACGGCAAAGGCGGCTACGACCAGGCTATAGCGGACTACAGCGAAGCGATTGCCCTTGACTACGATCCTGTCGTTATGTATGTGCGCCGGGGCGACGTGTATTTCGATAATGATGACTGTGCCAAGGCCATAGCGGATTACAGCAAAGTGATTTCTCTTGACCCCAATCATGCCTCCGCGTATCGCAGCCGCGGCGAAGCGTATTTCCGTGAGGATGACTACGACAGGGCTATCGCGGACTATGAGACGGCGCTGCGGATTGATCCGGATGACGATTCGGTGAAGAAAGAGATTGCCGCCGCGCATTTCTTTCTGGGCGAGCAGTATTTCTGCAAAGATGACCACGACAAGTCCATAGAAGAATACGGCAAAGCTATCGCTTTTGATCCTGATTATGGTGAAGCGTATAACACCCGCGGTCATATGTATTACCAAAGAAAGGACTACGACAGGGCTGTCGCGGATTACGAGGCGGCGGTGCGGCTTATGCCGGATGAGCCGGTAATAAAAAATAACCTTGAAAACGCGCTGAAGGGCCGGGGGTATTAGGTTATTTTTTCCCGATCACCGAATCAACCAGGTTTTTTAATCCCGGATCCAGAGTGTTGAAGGTTTCATCGTCCGGCGTTTTTACTTTTTTGTCCACATAGTGAATCCCGTTCTTCTGCGTAATTATGCCGGGTCCGGCGGATTTTAGCTCCTGGGGTTCACCCTTGTCCTGATACTGGAACGGTTTGTGGATCAGGGACATGGAATAATCCGCGTTTAATTCTTCAAGCCGGCCCGAAGTTTTTATCTCGCCGGTATCTTCATCATCGTCCCTGAACGTTTCTTCATCATCAAATTTGGAACGGATATCTGCGAAGGGCGAAACAATTTCGATTTCTTCTTCCAGCTCTTCCCCTTCCTCTTCTTTGCCGGGTGAATCGAATTCAATCCGGCTCGCCATATCCGGCTCGGAAAGGGGGGAAGAAACAGGAGTTGGGGCCGTTTCCAGTTCCTCCAGCTCTTCAAGTTCCTCAAGTTCTTCAACGGAGTTTGGTTCGCCGTCATCGGCGGGCCCGGGTATATCCATATCGTCTACCAGTTCAAGGCCCGAAGATTCCACAATGGTGGGAATATCGTCTTCGCCGAATACCAGCTGTATATTGGATTTGGGCAGAGCAGGGGGCTTAAACGAAACGGACGGTTCGCCGTCTGCTGGTTCTTCCGTATCCGAAAGTATTTTGATGTTATCCGGTTCTTCGTCATAGTCCGCTTCGTTTATGTCTTCCACTTCGGACAATTCTTCTACATCGTCCGGTTCTTCCGCGCTGGACAGGTATCCCTGTTCTTCCGCGCCGGACAGCTCTTCCAGATCGGCGGGCTCCGCCTCTTCTGTTTCGGGAACTTCTTCGACCACGGAGGGCTCCGCCTCTTCCGCTTCAAGAACCTCTTCGGCCGCGGCGGTTTCCGGTTTTTCTTCACCCGGGAGCTCCGCAACAACGGCGGCTTCCGGTTCTTCCTCGCCGGAGAGTTCTTCCATGCCGCCCGGCTCTTCCGCGTCTTCCAAAGTTTCCAGGGTTTCGATTTCTTCCGGTTCTTCGGAGCGGGCGGCGGGCCGGGGAACTTCCGGCGCCGCGGTACCGGGAGCCGCCGCCCGGGCTGCCAGGGCATTAAGAACCTGGTCTGTTGCTGCCGGACCGCCGCCGGGGAGTACGGGAGAATCCCCCCTGGCCAGAAGCATGCGGTTAAGGATGTTTTGCAGTTTATCTTCGTCTATGGCAAGGCGGGTTTCGCGTTTGCCGCCGATGGCGGTAAGGATCTCGTCCCAGGATTTGTCAATAAGGCTGTCGATATCTTCCAGCAGGGCCGGGGGTTTTCCCTTGACCCCCCGTTTAAGTTCGGAACGGACATCTTCCCGGCGCAGTTCAAGTTCGTGGTACCAATGGTTCCAGTCCATTTCGCCCTTGCGCTCGTAATATTCCCGGATAAGCGAAAGCTGCAGTCCCTTAAGGCGGTTCTGGATCACGGTCATGGTATCGGGCCGGAGGTTAAAGCCCAGGAATATGGTAAGGAACACGGTAAGGAATATGGCAGCCAGGAGGATCACCTTCATGGCCTGGGGAAAGGCAAACAGCGCGGCATCTACTACCCGGCCTATAATAAGCCCCTTTTCCGTTTTTGCGGAAACCAGGGTCAGGGTCGAAGAAGAACTTTGGGAATCCAGGGCGGTAAGACTAAAAAGATTCTCCCGCCAGACTGATGAAATAATCGGTATAATGGCATCCCTGCCCGTATTGGGAAGCCCCGACACCATGCCCGGAGGAACGGAGATAATGGAAAGATCTTCCCCTATTTTGATGCGGCCTTCCACGATAAGCCTTTCGGCGACAGCCCGGATGGACAGGGAATACAGAGCCGTACCCCGGTATATTTCCATGGAATCGTAGAACGGAAAGGAAAAAACAATACGGTCGTTCTGCTGATCCAGGGTAATTTTTGGATTTCCGCCGGAGGCTACGGACAATTCCCCGTAGGGAACATAGGAGGCGGTTTCTTCATAATTTTTATAGCTTATGGTATCGTTGCTCTGGTTCTGGATGTCTGCGGGATCGGTGGAAAAGTGGAGCCGTGTTCCCCCGACATCAACAAAACGCACCGATTGGAGGCCCTTCCGGGATTCCATAAGGATGCCGTAGAGACGGGTCCGTTCAAAAATATCCTGGGCGGCCTGATTGGGAAGAAAGCTCCGTTTTACCGGGCCGTCCTCCATGGCAGCGGCAAAAGTTTCCTGCAGTTCGTCAAGAAAATCCTGGATAGTTTCCGCGTCCCGGAGGACTTCCCTATCCAGGGATTTGGTAATGGAAGGATTATAGAACCGGGTTTCTACCAGATTAAAAAAACCGGTAAAGGCAAGGACAGAAAAACCCGCCACAAGAACTACGGAGATAAGAAGGCTGAGGGTTACTTTTTGCGAAACTGTCAACGGTTCCTGCCTGTTTTAAGCATTATTCTTTCATAGTATCGGAATTATCAGATTAATATATAGTATAATATAATATATCCGGTCCTTTTATGCCACAGGGAAAACGAAAACCGGAAGTTTCCGAAGAACGGCTCAATATGCTCAAGTTTTATTTTTCCCCGCCGATACTGGAATGTACGGCTTTAAAGACCGGACCGGAGATGGTATTATTTTCGGGACCGTCCATACAGGGAGGGGCAATGGCCTATACAAACGCATTATCAGCTTATAAAGAAACCAGAATCAGGACCGCCAGCCAGGGGCAGCTTATCATTATGCTCTACGAGGAGGCGGTCAAGCAGCTGGACCGGGGCCTGGAACTGATGGGCCTGAATGTGTCCGGCAAGAAGGATCCCGCCAGGATAGAATCCATCGGCAAGGCTATTGTAAAAGCCCGGGATATTGTTACAGAGCTTATGGTTTCCCTGGATTTTGAGCAGGGCGGTGAAATAGCCAAGAATCTGTTTGCCCTGTATACCTGGTTCAACAAGGAACTGCTGGAAGCCCACATGGGGATGGATATTTCCCGCATAGCCGCGGTAAAAAACATGATCAACAACCTGCGGGGAGCCTGGATGGAAATAGCCGCCAAGACCAGCGCCGAAGGCCGGCCCGTTGAAGGCGTTAATATTGCAGGGTAAGAAACAAGGGTCGTACTGGAGCAGAAAAAAATGGAAAAAACCGGCACAGCGGCCTTAAGCCCTGTGGAAGTAGAACGCAGGGTGGCGATCCTCAAGCGGTTCCGGGAACTTCTTTCCCAGCAGCGGGACCGGTTCCGGCAATACCTGGATGTTCTGGACAGACAGAAAGAGGTGATCCAGGACGGCAGCGCCGATGACCTGGTAGTCCATGTGGAGCTGGAAGAAAAAATCGTCGGCGATATTTTTGCCATCCAGAAGGTGATTGACCCCCTGGAAGCAATGTATCAGACGGCTTTTCCCCTGCCGGGCCAGGCCCTTGGCGGGGAAGTTTCCGCCGCATCCAGCGAAATCCGGGAAGTACCCACCCTGAGGGCCGCTCTGGAGGAATTAAAAACCGAAGCGGTAATCCGGTCAAACCGGAACCGGGACCTGCTGGCAAAGCGCATGGAAGAACTGCGGCAGGAAATGAAGATCCTCAGGGCCAACCCCTATGCCATACACCGTTCCGTTTATTCCAGGGAAACCGCGGCCCTTCTGGATATTCAGGGATAATCAGCGGGCATCATTGGCGCGAACAGCGCCGCATGTTGTATACTAAAGGTAATGACCGATTATCCTTCTCTTGCGCTCGTTTTTGGCGCGGGGCTGCTATCCTTTCTTTCTCCCTGCGTACTGCCGCTGATTCCCTCGTACATAAGCATTCTGGGAAGCGCAAAAACCCGGGCGGAACATACCGGTAACCCTGCTCCGGGCGCCGCCGGACAATTTCCCCTGCTCATTACAACAGCGTGTTTTATTCTGGGGTTCAGCGCGGTCTTTGTAATCCTGAGTATTCTGGTTTCGGCAACCTTTCTTTTGATGGGCGGCATATCGAAGTACCTTCAGGCCGCGGCGGGGATTATCGTGATCATCCTGGGATTGAACGTGCTGTTCGATTTTCTGACCCTGCTGAACTATGAAAAGCGCTTTCACATGAAAAAAAAGGCCCAGGGGCGCATGGGAGCGTTTCTTGCCGGCGCGGCGTTCGGTACGGGATGGACTCCCTGTATCGGGCCGATTTTAACCAGCGTGCTCCTGCTGGCGGGGCAAAGCGGCAAGGCGGGAATGGCCGCGCTGTACCTGGCGGTATATTCCCTGGGACTGGGGCTGCCTTTCCTTCTGACAGCGGTATTTTTTGACCGCTTCCTTACCACCGCCGCATGGTTCCGCTCCAGGCTGCGGGTAATAAGAAAAATCAGCGGGATATTGCTTATCGTCATGGGAGTTTTGATTTTGACCGGACGGTTTTCGATTCTGAATATCGTCCTTCAAAAATGGCAGTTCCGGTTTATCGACTGGGCAGCGGACAAGGCTCTGCCCTTTCGCCTTGCGGCGGATTGGCTTAGCTGGCTGCAAAATATATAATGGAGAAGGATATGAAAAAACTATACGCCGTTCTGTATGCGGTTTTACTTTTTTCCTGCGCGGATCGCATAACGGAAGCGCAGAACCGGCCGCAGGATATTGCCGGTGCTTTCCGTTCCGCGGGAATTCCCGTTCTGGCAAAACCTGTGGACCCGGAGGCGTTTTCACTGGCCCTTTTAAACGGCGGCAGGGCGGAGCTTTCGGCCTACAAAGGCAAGGTGGTGCTTCTTAACTTTTGGGCCACCTGGTGCCCGCCCTGCCGGGCGGAAATGCCTTCCATGGAAACCGTGTACAAACGCTTTAAGGATCAGGGCTTGGAGATTCTTGCGGTAGACTGCGCCGAGGAAAAAGCTGCGGTTGAACAGTTCATGGGAAAAAACAAGTACAGTTATCCGGTGCTGCTTGATACCGACGGAACCGTCAGCAGCCTCTACGGCATCGAAGCGATTCCCACAACCTTTATCCTGAACCGGGAAGGAAAAATCATCGCCCGGATTGTGGGCAGCCTGCGCTGGGATGATCCTAAAATCATCGCCGCCATTGAAGCGGCGTTATAAGCGTTATAAGTTGTAGCATTAAAAGAGGGAATATGACCAGAGGAATCTTTGTCGCCGGGAACGAATCGGCCCTGTTTTCCGCCGTCGGCGTGGAAGCGGTTAAGCGGGTGGAACGGTTTGCGGCGGCCGTTATTTCCCGGGCCGGGACAGAGGCGGAAACCGGTAATCTGCGGGAGGATACCCGCCGTATGGCGCTGGACTGGAATCCCGGAAGCCCCATCTCCGCCCGGGCGCTGGTTCTTCAGGCGGCAGGCAAACTGGAACATATTGACGATGCGGTTTTGGTCTGCGTTCCGCCGGCATACCGCCGTTCCGTGGAAGGGCTTTTCCCCGCGGACATTGACAGGCTCATTGACGACAACCTGAAGAGCTGGTATTTCCTGGTCCGGGAACTTCTTGCTGCTTTCAGGGCCCGCAAAGCGGGAACTCTGGCGCTGGCTTTGTTGGAAACCGGCGGCCAAAAAAATGACGCGCCGGATCTGATCGGCCCCGCGGTCGGTTCCGCCTTTCGGGCCTTTGCCCAGAACGTACTGCTTTCCGCCGCCGGCGCTCCCTATACCGCCATGGGATTTTCATGTTCCGAGCCCGGCGGGGAAAACGCCTTTGCCGCGTACATTTTTAAAATCCTGGACGAGGGGAAAAAGAATTCCGGCAGGTGGCATAAATACGGAAAGCTGGGGCTGTTTGGGCGGTAAAGACTAAGCGCGGACGGTAGAAATTTTACCGTGACCCGCGCGAACAGGGCAGAATATTAACCATTACAGCGCGGCTATTTAAGATAGCGGTGCCGCGCATCGACCGTCACCGCACCGGCAGCATCACCGCTCAGGGTGATGAGCGTAGCGCCGAGGCGGTCCGAGTCGTGGTAACCGCAGTAGCCGGTCTTAAGGCCGTACACGAAATAGACACCCTGGTAATTGTATTTAAGGGCATTCAGATGATCATGCCCAAAGAAAAGATGCGTTGTACTGCCAAGTCCTTGTACGGCGGCGAAAAGACCGGTATTCCTGGTCTGTTCCAGAGGGGATTCGCCAAAAGCCTCGGCGGCGGAACGCCCGTCATCATCGATATAATTATTTTGTTCCATTTCCCGTTTTATATCTTCAATCTCGGGGAGGGGAATATGAAAAAACAGGAGACTGTTTACCGGCCCGCCGGAAGCTTTGCTGACCCCCCGCACATACCATTTGTACCATTCAACCTGATCCTGCCGGATGTAATCGCGGTTTGAATCCAACAGGATCAGAGCGTATATAATCCCGCCGCTCCCGTTTACGATATGCAGTCCGTAGTTACCTGTACCGCTAAGGTTATCGGGCCCGTTTTTAAACAACGAATGGGCTCCCCGGGAAAAGATCTCCGTGATAATATGCTGCTGGTTGGTGTCCTGCATTTTGATGAAGTCCCCGTCATGGTTTCCCATGATCAGCGCATAGGGGATGCCGAAGGAATCGAGAAACGTGATAAGCTGCCAGGCCCAGTGGGAGTTGATAAAGTTACCCACATTATCCCCCGCAAGAACCAGCAGATCCGGGTTCTCGTTGTGAATGGCATCGCCCATCATGCGAAAGCTGTTTTCCAGGGCGTCAAAAGAATCGTAATAGGCATTAAGGTGGGTATCGGTAAACATAAGGATACGAAAATCATCGCCGGTTCGTTTGGTAAGCCGCGCATAATCTTCGGCGCGGTATTCATCCTGGGGGCTCCAGAGGCTGCCCAGCCAATTAAAATCGTATCGGCAGGAAACAAGGATAATACTGAACACGACGAACTGCGGTATTGTTTTTTTCATGACCCTATCCTTCTGCTAGAAACCTATGCCAAAACGGACTCCGGCGATGAAACCGGGGATCAGGAGTTCCGTCAGGACGGACACGGTAAAGGGCATAAGATAGCGATCGTCGGCGCAGACATCGCAGCCAAGATAGGGTTCCATCACAAAATGTCTGCCAAACCGGCGTCTCCAGCTTATTTCCAGCCCCGTCATAAAAGTGCCTCCCCGGTAGTATGGCGAATCGTAGAACATCGCCCCAAGTTTCAGGGAGGTAATAAAAGCGTTCTTGTCCGTCTTCCAAACCATGTATCTTCCAAGGAAACCGAGATTCCAGACCTGAAAAAGGGCCCCGGACAGGGAAAAATGCAGATACTTGACGCTGACCATGCTGGCAAAACGGGGAAACAGAAGCCGCTCGTAGTCCATCTCCAGACCGTATCCCTTAATCCCCGTAGGGAAATAGAGAAGCGCAAGCAGCGGGGGGTTCAGATCGGTAAAAACGGCATTTCGCTGTTCCTTCTGTTCCTGAATTGTTCCCGAATCCTGGGCCGTTCCCGAAACGGGAAAACAGGATAACCACAGAAAGCCCAGAAGGAGGGCAGATCCCCGCCGCGATAACCGGACAACATATGATGACAACATATATTTTTATATATATGATAATAACATATGTGTCAATACCGGAAATGTCCTATTTTCAATATGTGCAGGAATATAAAAATAGCTTACGGCAAATTCTTTCGGTAAATATACGGGCCCTCCGAAAGAGCCGTCATCTGACGCAGACGCAGCTGGCCCTTTATGCGGATCTCTCCCTCTCCTATATGACCGATATTGAACGCTGCAAAACCTGGGTAAGCGACAAAACCCTGGAAAAAATAGCCGGGGCTTTGGACATGAGCCCCTGGGAACTGCTCCGGCCGGGCGAAGAGGAAAGACCCGCGAAAACCGCCGGAAAAACGGAGCGGGACGAGGCCGTCTGGCAGGGCGTCAGAGAAATCAAACGGCAAATCCTCATGCGCGTTAACGAGGCGATCATCGAAACCCTGGCGGAGTACCGGGACGGCGGGAACGGGTCGCCCCGCTGATTGTCATCAAACTGCCGACCGGGCGCTGAAAGACAAAACGGGGGCCTTTTTACGGTTTTAAGCGGACGGCTGACCGGCCCCTTCCGGGTGCAGGTACTTTTTCCACTCCGAAGGGGCTATACCGGTTTTGTTCTTGAAAAGCCGGGAAAAATAGTACTGATCTTCAAAGCCAAGACTAAAAGACACCTCTTTTACCGAGACGTTCTCATCTTCAAGAAGATGTCCGGCCCGGTGAATTTTCAGCTGGATAAAGTACTGGTAGGGGGTCATTGCCGTGTAGGTTTTAAATATCTCGTTAAAGCGGGAGGGGCTTAAGCCCAATTCCGCCGAAATATCCGTCAGATTGAGGATGCTTTCCACCCGGGAACCCATAAGGCGCTTTGCCTTTTCCACAATAGTCTGGTAGTGATTGGGCTTTTTGCCCCGCCTTTCATGGGTAAGGATCTCCGCCAGAATGTACAGTATCCCCGAACAGGCCCGAAGCTGGTAAAGGGGCTGTTGGGTCCGCACTTCTTCAAGGATCCGGTTATAGGCGGTAATAAAATCGTCCCGTATGCCGATGTCGAAAAAGATATGCTGGGGGCTGATGATCCCCTCAACAAGCATCCGGGTAAAATAATCGCCCTTAAAACCCGCCCAGTATTCCTGCCAGCCTATCTCGAATACCGGTTTATAGGAATGTTTCATCCCCGGCAGTATCAGTATAAAGGAACCCGGTTTTACCTGGTAACTGCGATCATCGGCGTTAAAAACGCCCTCTCCTTCGGTAATGTACACGGTCTGGAAATCGGGCAGTATACGACCCTCCGCCACAGGACGGAAGGGAGCGGGATGGGCCTCTTTATTGGGGGGATATACGACACGGGGAGGAATACTGTTATTGCCCGCGGTAGTACAGATTACCCCCAGCTTTTCATCTTCCTCGCTTACCGGTAAGTAGTGAAAGATAGAATCCTGTTTCTCCGGGGATTTTGTCTGCATAGTCTATAATAAACGGTTTTGTCCATTATCACAAGAAAAAAATCCATTACCGGCCGGGAGTTTTCGGGATATAATCTTTATGGGGTATGTATGGATAAGCAAGAGACTGGTAAAGTTCGAATCGGTTTATTGGGGATAGGGCTGGATACCTACTGGGCCCAATTTAACGGTTTACGGGAACGGCTTACGGGATACCAGAAGTCCATTGCCGAAAAACTGGGCGGTTTTGGCTGCGATGTAGCCGATGCGGGGCTGGTAGATAACGCCGATAAAGCCCGGGAGGCGGCGGAATTCTTCCGCGAGCGCCGGGTAGAAGCGGTTTTTTTGTATGTTTCAACCTACGCCCTGTCCCATACGGTGCTTCCCGTAGCCCGGGAGGCTGGCGTCCCCGTGATAATCCTGAATCTCCAGCCCGTACCGGCGATCGACTATAATTCCTTTAATTCCCTGGGGGACAGGGGCCTTATGACCGGTGAATGGCTTGCCCACTGTCAAGCCTGCGCGGCGCCGGAAATAGCCAATGTTTTTAACAAGGGCGGGATCAAATACGACCTGGTTACCGGCTGGCTGGAAGACGAAAAAGCCTGGGACGAAATAGCCCAATGGTGCGATGCAGTCAGGGTGCGCTCCCTCCTTTCCGGGGTCCGGGTGGGGATACTGGGGCACTATTACTGCGGCATGCTTGATGTGTATACTGATATAACAGGATTGGCTTCGGATTTCGGCTGCCATTTTGAACTGCTCGAAATGGATTATCTGAAGACCCTGTGGGATACGGTCGGCGGGGAAGAGGTCGCCGCCAAGCGCAGGCAGTTTGAGGCGGAATTTGCGGTGTCCGGGGAATGTGAGGCCGCGGAACTGGACCGGGCCGCCAAAACTTCCTGCGCCCTGGATAAACTGACGGCGGCCCGGCGTTTAGGGGCCATGGCGTATTATTATGAAGGACAAAGCGGTAGCGGCCATGAAAATATCGTTACCTCGGTAATTGCGGGGAACACCCTGCTTACCGCCCATCATGTGCCGGTGGCCGGCGAATGTGAAGTAAAAAACGTCATTGCCATGAAGATCATGGATCTTTTCGGAGTGGGCGGTTCATTCTCGGAACTGTACGCCATGGATTTTACCGATGATGTGGTCCTTTGGGGGCACGACGGCCCTGCCCATCCGGCCATAGCCGAAGGGACGGTGGCGCTGGTACCGCTGCCGGTGTACCACGGAAAGCCGGGGAAGGGCCTTTCCATCCAGATGAGCGTTAAACACGGGCCGGTAACTTTCCTGTCGGTGGTTCAGGGCAGGGACGGCAAGGCTTTTATGCTCTGTGCTGAGGGGGAATCGGTTCCGGGGCCGGTGCTGCAGATCGGCAATACCAACAGCCGTTACAAATTTTCGCTTCCCGCCCGGGATTTTGTCAATGCCTGGGCAAAGGCGGGGCCGGCCCATCATTGCGCCATAGGGGTCGGACACATTGCCGGGAAAATGGAAAAGTTCGCCTTCCTGGCGGGCCTGGAATTTGTGCGTATTTAAAGCGGGTACAAGGAGGTCTTTGTGGACGCTGAATACATATTACAGCTTAAATCAATTAACAAATCTTTTCCCGGAGTAAGGGTTCTGGAAGATGTTCAGTTTAAGCTTCGTCCGGGGGAAATTCACGCCCTTATGGGAGAAAACGGCGCGGGAAAGTCTACGCTTATCAAGATTGTTTCCGGCGTTTACCAGCCCGACAACGGCGATATTTTTTTCAACGGGGAAAAGGTTACCATCAGGTCTCCCCTGAACGCCCAGGCCCTGGGGATTGCCGCGGTACATCAGCATGTAACAAGTTTTCCCGATCTTTCCGTGGCGGAAAATATCTTTATGGGGCATGAAAAAACACATCCTGTTTTCAAAGTGATCGACTGGAAGCTGATGAACAAGATGGCCAATGAACTTTTGGAACAGCTTGACGCCAAGTTCGACAGCCGTGTTCAAATGGGAAACCTTTCCGTTGCCCAGCAGCAGATTGTTGAAATTGCCAAGGCCCTTTCAACCAATACCGCCGCAAGCCGTACCCGGATCATTATCATGGACGAGCCGACTGCGGCTCTGTCCAACCGGGAAAGTGAAGACCTCTATAAAATTATACGGAACCTTAAGCAAAAGGGAGTTGCGATTATTTTTATTTCCCATCGTTTTGAAGACATGTACAATATTGCCGACAGGGTTACGGTGATGCGGGACGGCAAGTACATCGATACCTGGGACGTATCGAAGGTAAACGATCATACCATGGTGATTGCCATGGTTGGCCGGGAAATCGTACAGTTTTTCCCGAAGCGGGAGGTTGTGCCGGGGGAAGAAATTTTCCGGGTAGAAAACCTTTCCCGGACGGGGTTTTTTAAGGATGTCAGTTTCAATCTGCGCCGGGGAGAAATACTGGCCCTTACAGGCCTTGTGGGTTCAGGCCGTACCGAGGTCTGCGAGGCGATCTTTGGCGTAACCGACTATGATTCCGGAAAAGTTACCCTGGAGGGAAAAGCCCTTAGGCGGGGGAACCCTTCGGCGTCGATCAATGCCGGTATAGGCTACCTTCCCGAAGACCGGCACCGGCAGGGACTGGTGCTGCCCTGGGAAATAGCCAAAAACATCTCCCTTGCGGCGCTGAAAAAATTTGTCCTGCGGGGCTGGCTTAATTTAAGGAAAGAAAATGAATCCGCCAAGGAGCTGGGGGAAAAACTCGGCGTGCGGGCCCTGAGCGTTCATGACAAGGTATCCACCCTTTCCGGGGGTAATCAGCAGAAGGTGGTTTTTGCCAAACTGCTGAATTCCGACATGAAGGTAATTATCCTGGATGAGCCGACCAAGGGCGTGGATGTCGGCGCCAAGACCAGTATTTATGAAATAATGAACGACCTTGCCGCCATGGGTTATGGCATTATCGTGGTGTCGTCGGAAATGCCCGAGGTACTTGGAATGAGCGATCGGGTGGTAATTATGCGAGAGGGCCGGGTAACGGCGTTCCTGGAAACAAAAGATGTAACCCAGGAGATAATACTGCGCTATGCCATGCAGGATACGGCGCAGACGGCTTAAGGGGAGATTCTATGGAAAAGGGAAACGCAGTACCGTTTACCGAACGCTTTAGGGAACTGGGACTTATCATCTTTATCGTTATCATTGCGGTACTGATTCAGATCCGGAATCACGAATTCCTTACTATTGTTAATATCAGGAATATTTTAACCAATACGTCGGTCCTGGCGATCCTTTCGGTAGGGATGATGATGGTTCTGCTGACCGGCGGCATAGATCTGTCCATAGGGGCTTCCATGGCCTTTACCGGCATGGTTACCGCCCTTACGGTAAGCGCCAACCCCGGACTTCCGGTGCCTGTTCTGCTCCTGGAAAGCACCCTCCTTGGGGCGGTTGTGGGTTTAGTTGTGGGCGTTTTGGTAGCGCGGTTTTCGATACTGCCTATTATTGCAAGCCTTGGCCTGATGAATGTCATGCGGGGCCTTACCTATGTAGTATCCGGGGGAGCCTGGGTCAGCGCCTACCAGATGCCCGCGCACTTTAAAGCTTTTGCCACCGGAACGGTGCTGGGCGTTAACAACCTGATTATCGTTGCGATAATTGTGAATGTGCTCTTTTATTTTTTTATCAATTATACCAGGACCGGCAGGCGGATCTATGCCGTTGGTTCCAGCCCCGAGGCGGCGGCGATCGTGGGGCTTCCGGCAAAGCGGATTGTCCTTTTGGTGTATGTCCTCATGGGCGCCCTGGCGGGTCTTGCCGGCATACTCTGGGTATCCAAGTATGCCTCTGCCCAGGGGGATACGGCAGCCGGTTATGAGATGAATGTTATCGCTTCCTGCGTACTTGGGGGTGTCAGCGTATCGGGGGGGCGCGGCAAGGTTTTTGGACTGCTCCTGGGGGTAGTGCTTTTTGGCATCCTAGCCAATGCCCTGCCTTTGATCAACGTGTCTCCGTTTTGGCAGCAGGCCATACAGGGTTTTGTGATTCTTTTTGCGATCATCACAAACGTCATCATCAAGCGCAATAATGACCGGGCAGTACTGTACCGCCGGGTAATATAGGAGCTTCCCGTGAATAAAAGAACCCTGCAGATAAAAAAACCCTGGAACCTTAGGGCATTTCTTTTTCAGTGGGAATGGCTGCTGATAGTAATATTTATCCTTATACAGATTATCAACAGTTCTATTTCTCCTTATTACCTTGATAAAAACACGTTTTTCATCGCCCCCAGAATTTTTCTGGATAAGGCGTTTATCGTTCTTCCCATGATGTTTGTGATCATCCTGGGGAATATTGATATTTCCGTAGCTTCCAATGTTGCCCTTACCTCGGTACTAATGGCGGTTCTCTACAACGCGGGGCTTCCTATGTCCCTGGCCATTGCCGCGGCCCTTGTTATCGGGACAGCCCTGGGGGGCTTTAACGGGCTTTTGCAGATCCGGTTTCCTGAACTGCCGGCGATGATCATCACCCTTTCTACCATGACCATTTACCGGGGACTGGCCTACGTGATCCTTCAGGACCAGGCCGCGGGGGGCTTTCCCAAATGGTTCGATTTTTTTGCCTGGGGACAGATAGGACCCTTTCCCTTTATCTCCATCGTGTTTGTCATAGCGGCGCTGATTTTTGGCCTTTTGCTTCACCGTACAAGCTTTGGCCGTGTTCTCTACGGAATGGGCAATAATCTTACCGCCTGTAAGTACTCGGGGATAAACATAAACCGGGTCCTGCTTATTGTAAGCCTTCTTACGGGGTTTATGTCGGCGGTCTGCGCTATCTTTCTTACTTCCCGCATGGGAAGTACCAGGCCCAATGTGGCCCAGGGTTACGAGCTGGACGTGATTGCCATGGTGGTTCTTGGCGGCGTAAGTACCTCCGGGGGAACCGGACGCATTGCCGGACCCCTTTTGGCGATCTTTATTATAGGGTTTTTAAATTACGGACTGGGACTTGTTAACGCGTCGGCGCAGGTGATCCTGGTTGTATTGGGGTTGCTCCTGGTTCTTTCGGTTCTGGTGATGAACCTTCGTATTTCGGGTAGACGGTCCGTGTAGTACGGACTAATTATAGATTAGGAGGAAGAAGATGAAAACAATGAAAAAAGTGCTGCCGCTTTTAATGCTTGCAGTACTTGGGCTGGTTCTGCTGGGAGCATGTAAACCAAAGCCCGCGGAGACGGCGGTCAGCAATCAGTATGCTATCGTGTTCAAGAGTACGGGGAACCCCTACGGCGAACGGCAGATGGGCGGCTTCGAAAACGGCATCCAGGAACAGGGCTTTGAAGCGATCCTCAGGGCGCCTGATCTTCCCACCGCGGAAGCCCAGATCCAGATGATCGAACAGCTTATTGCCCAGCATGTGGCGGCGATTTGTATTGTCGGCAACGACTTTGACGCGCTTCAGCCGGTTTTAAGCAACGCCATGAGCCAGGGGATTAAGGTATTTTCTCTGGACTCTTCGGTTAACCCCGCCAGCCGCATGACCCACGTTAACCAGGCGGACTCTGAAAAGATAGGCCAGACACTGGTAGAGGCGGCTTATGATCTTGCCGGCGGCAGCGGCGAATTTGCCATTCTTTCCGCCACAAGCCAGGCGTCAAACCAGAACCTCTGGATCGACTACATGAAAAAAGAACTGGAAAAACCCCAGTATGCTAACCTGAACCTGGTTAAGATAGCTTACGGCGACGACCTCCGGGATAAGTCAACCTCGGAAACCGAAGCCCTCATTGCGAGCTATCCCAACCTTAAGGTTATTGTAGCTCCCACCACCGTAGGTATCGCCGCAGCCGCCAAGGTTACCACCGACAGGGGTCTTATAGGCAAGGTACACGTTACCGGCCTTGGACTGCCTTCGGAAATGGCCGACTACATTGACAACGGAGCATGCCCCTACATGTACCTGTGGAATCCTATTGATGTAGGATATCTGGGCGCTTATGTCGGTACCGCCCTGACAAAGGGGACAATTGCCGGTAATGAGGGAGAGACTTTTAGCGCCGGACGGCTTGGCAGTTATACCATCACCAAGGCTCCTGACGGCGGAACCGAAGTGCTCCTTGGCCCTCCCTTTAAGTTTGAACCTTCCAACATCAGTGATTGGAAGAGCGTGTATTGATGGCAAGGTTAAGAGGCGATTTCAAAATAACCGTTTTGAAGTAGTCTGAGAAACTTCCTTAAAAAAACTGCCCGAAAGCCTTCGGGTTTTCGGACAGTTCTTGCGTTTTTATGGTTTGATTTTTCCGGTTTCCGGAAAGACTATGTCAAGCGTATCACAACGTGTCCGTGGTCAGTATCCTTTTTCCTTAAGTTCCGCCACCATGCGGATATAGTACTCTATCACGTCAAAACCCCGGTAATCGGTTCGTTTCAGATCGATGATGTCCCCGTGGGAAATGCCCTGCCCGGTTTCCGATTCCACGGTGCCCCGAAATTCCCCCCATACGGCGGAGGCGGTGCTCACCAGGCCGTCGTTATCCCCTTCCAGGGGCTTGATAAGGCGGTAGGTCAGGGACAAAAGCGGATCGCTGGAAGCGCTTTTCATCCGGCTCATAAAGCTTTGATAATATACCCCCGGAACATCGGGAACGGTTTTGTTGAATTCTTCGCTGCTCACGGTGGCAAATTGACGGGTGGCGGTATAGAAATTGGGGTTTTTATCCCCCAGGCGGCGAAAGGTTCCGTCAAAGCATTTTGCCGTAAAGCGGTAAACCCAGTCGGGGAGGGCACAGGCCCGGTCCACAAAACGGCAGCCCCGGTGGGGCGTGCTGACGGTAGTCAGGGATGCCACCTTGTCCGCCATGCCCAGGACGCTTATCGCGTAGCGGGAATCCAGGCCCCCCTTGGAATGGGCAATAATGTTGACCTTTTCCGCCCCCGTTTCTTCCAGTACCGCCAGAATCCTGTCCCGTAAATCCCCGGCGTTATCCGCCACGGTTCCCACCGCTTCCTGGCTGCCGTAATACACCGCAGCCCCATTACGGATAAGTTCCCGGGGTATACGTCCCCAGTAGTTAAAGTACTTAAGATCCCGGAAGAGTATTCCGTGGACCATCACCAGGGGATACCTGGTTTTGCAGATATCCTTTTCCACCCTGACAAGGTGAAGATTCGCTTTGTAAAGGGCAAAATCGTATTCTTCGTATACCAGACGGCAGGCGTACAAAAGGACAATGACGTTCAGCGGCGGGATCCACATGGTAAGGAGGATGATGATACGCCGGAACAGGCCAAGCCGTTTGGAGGTACAGAAGATCCTGACGATGCCGTTTCCCAGGATAAAAAACGCTGTTAGAATCCCGTACACGGCGTTACCGATAAATACGGCGTTAGGGATTTCCCCGCTCCGCCGCAGCAGAAGCCAGCTTGCCGTCAGCAGGGGAAGTTCCAGTATCACCGCCCAAAGCCCCGCGTATACCAGAAACCGTCCGCCTATCATCACCGAAAGCCGGAACCGCCCCGCCCGGTCAAGGAACGACCCTTCTTTTTTAAGGGTCTTTCTTTTGTCCCGGGCGGGGAACACATTCAGCCGCACCCATACATAAAAGATACAGATCCCCGCCCAGGCCAGAGAAGCGACGCGGAGGGGAACGGGAAAGCCGGCGGGATTAACGCGGTAAAACCAGAAAGCCCCCAGGGGTATGTTAAGGGCCGCGGGAAGGTACAGCGTTAAGGGAAAGGGATGAAGCAGGTTGATTTTTCCCGTACCGTCCAGAACAAGCAGTATGCCCGCCGCGGCCAGGAACAGCATAAAGGGTATCATGGCTGGGAATTAACAATGGCTGAAAGATAAAGCCGCCGGGAATGTACCAGGGATTCCAGTTCCTGAAGCATGTTTTTGTCCACCTCTTCCGCAATGGGATAAATATACCGGACCGTTTCTTCCGTATATCTGGCGATAAATTCGGTATTTACGACAAAGCCCAGGGAAATCATGTTGGAGATCCGGTCCGCGCATTTAAGAATTTTTGCGTTCCGGGAGCCGGTTTCCCTTACCCTGGTCAGAAAGTCGCTCTTGGTTTCCCCCGGATTACGGGTTACCTGAAGCACCAAATCGTATACCGCGGGACTTTCATAGTCAATGGAAAGCAGGAGGTTATGGTTAAAGTCGGGAATGTCTTCGATAACGTCGTGGACCAGGGCCGCCTTCAGAATTACCGAATCTATGTAGCCGTAGTCGATCAGGGTTGCCATGGTATCGAACTGGTGGCGGAACATATTGCCGCCCCCTTCCCGGGTCTTCCCGATCAACAAGGTAGCAAGTTGCATATAGGGAGCCAGATAGGTTCCCTTGAGCAGCATCATCTCATAGGAAGTCATGCAAGCCTTCCCCTTGTGCGGGCGGAGACCCCGCCGGTATCGAACATGAAACGGCGTTTCATGCAAACCCCTTGAGGTACGCCTCTATTTTGCCGGTCCGTTCCCGGGCTTCGGCAAGCTTTTGCTTTTCCCCTTCCACCAGTTCCGCCGGAGCGTTTTTAACAAATTCGGGATTGGCGATCTTTGCTTCCAAGCCGGCGATAAACTGTTTATCCCGGCCCAGGTTTTTTTCAAATTTTGTCCGCAGGGCTTTCAGGTCCACCGCCTCGCCTATGAAGAGCAGCGCCTCCCAGCCTGTTCCGGCCAGGGTAACGGCCCCCACCGCGCCGCCCTCTCCGGAGGTGGTCCGCAGTTCCCCAAGCCCCGCGAGGAGTTTTACCAGTTCGGCGTTTTCCGCCAGGAAAGGGGCTTTGTCACCCCCGGCCGTCACAAAGGCCCGCAGCTTTTTATCCGGCGTTATGGTACACTCACTGCGGCAGGTCCGGATCTGGCGGACCAGATCCTGGAGGAAGGCAAATTTGGCCTCGTTTTCGGGATCATCAAGTTTTTCGTTATACCCAGGATACGCGGCGTTAACAAGCAATGTTTCGCTTCCTTTACATTCCTCCGGCAGTTTGCCGTAAATTTCCTCGGTAACAAAAGGAATCAGCGGATGGAGGAGCCGGAGCGATTGGGCAAGAACGTCTAACAGCACCGTGGCGGCCCGGTCTTTTTCCCCGTCGGGATCACCGCCTTTGATAGACAGCTTGGAAGCTTCCACATACCAGTCGCAGAAATCGTTCCAGAAATATTCATACGCGGAGATGGCCGCGTCATTAAAACGGTAGGAGCTAAAAGCTTCGGTCATGGTTTTGGCGGCGGTGTTGAGCCGGGAATAGATCCACCGGTCAACCGGAAGAAGTTCCGGCTGCTCCAGGATGTTCCGGCCTTCCATGTTCATCAGGATGTAGCGGCCGGCATTCCAGACCTTGTTGGCAAATTTTGATCCCAGCCTGAAGGATTCCCTGTCCACCAGAAGATCCTGGCCCTGGGCGCACATGAACGCCAGGGTGTATTTAAGGGCGTCCGCGCCAAACTCGTCCACCAGTTCCAGGGGATCCAGGCCGTTCCCCAGGCTCTTGCTCATCTTTCGGCCCTTCTTGTCGCGGATAAGACCGTGGATGTAAATGTCCCGGAACGGCGCCTTGCCGGTAAACTCCATGCCCGCCATGATCATCCGGGCTACCCAGAAAAAGATGATGTCGTAGGCGGTTATCAACGCCTGGGTGGGATAAAAGGTTTTGTAGTCCTCCGTTTCGCAGGAAGGGTTTTCCCAGCCCAGGGTGATAAAGGGCCAGAGCCAGCTGGAAAACCAGGTATCCAGCACATCCTGGTCCTGCTCCACCTGCGGCGAGCCGCATTTGGGACAGGCGGAAAGATCCGTCCGGGATACGGAGGTTTCCCCGCAGGCGGAACATTTCCAGGCGGGGATGCGGTGGCCCCACCAGAGCTGGCGGCTGACACACCAGTCCCGGATATTCTCCAGCCAGTGACGGTAGGTGTTTTCCCATTTCCGGGGATAAAAGACAATTTCCCCCCGCCGCCACGCGGCCAGGGCTTTTTCCGCCAGGGGCTTCATCCGTACAAACCACTGCTCCGACAGGAAGGGCTCAATGACCGTATGGCAGCGGTAGCAGTGGCCTACGGCGTGGCGTATTGCCTCGTCCCGGATAAAATAACCGCCCGCGGTTAAATCCCCGAGTACCGCTTCCCTGGCGTCTTTGACCGTTAGACCTGAGTACTTTGCGGGGACCTCGCCGTTCAGGCGGCCTTCGGCGGTCAGAATATTGATCACCGGAAGCTCGTGGCGCTTTGCCAGATCCCAGTCGTTGGGATCGTGGGCGGGGGTGATCTTTACCACCCCGGTGCCGAATTCCCTGTCCACATAGGCGTCGGCCACCACGGGGATAAGCCGGTCCGTTAGGGGAAGGAGAACCTGTCTGCCCACCAGGTCCCGGTAGCGTTCATCTTCGGGATGAACCGCCACCGCGGTATCCCCCAGCATTGTTTCGGGCCGGGTGGTAGCCAGTTCAATATAGCCGGCGGAACCGTCCGCCCTGCCGCTGGAGTCCGCCACGGGATAACGGATATGGTACATCTTTCCCGGGACATCCTCGTGATCCACTTCATCATCCGACAGGGCGGTGCCGCAGGAACAGCACCAGTTAACCAGGTAATTCCCCTTGTAGAGAAGGTCCCGCTCGTAGAGGGAGACAAACACCTCCCGCACCGCCCGGGAAAGGCCCTCATCCAGGGTAAACCGTTCCCGGGACCAGTCCACCGACGCTCCTATTCGGGCAAGCTGGCGGGAAATAATCCCGTGGTGCTCCCTGGTCACTTTCCAGGCTTCTTCCACAAATTGTTCCCGGCCCAGGCTGCGGCGATCTTCGCCCCGCTCCCGGAGCCGTTTCTCCACCACGTTTTGGGTGGCGATTCCCGCGTGATCCGTGCCCGGCACCCAGAGGGTTTGTTCGCCCCGCATACGGTGAAAGCGGATGACAATATCCTGGAGGGAATTGTTCAGCCCGTGACCCAGATGCAGGACGCCGGTTACATTGGGCGGGGGGATGACAATGGTAAAGGTTTTACCCTTTACCCTTCCATCCCCGGCGGGCTTAAAAGCGCCGGAATCTTTCCACAGGGCATAAATTCTGTCCTCAAAACTTTTGGGATCATAGGCTTTTTCCAGCTCAATTGCCTTCATGCATGCTCCTTACCCTTATTCAAATATAACAACGCCTGCTCTATTTCATCAATCACGCTGTCCGGGGTGGAAGCGCCGGCGCTGAGCCCCACCACGGAGTATGCGCCGGCTTCCACCGGCAAATCCGCGGCGGATTCGGCAAGCCAGGCGGGCTTGCCGCATTCCCGCGCTATGGACAGAAGCCGCCGGGTATTGGCGGAATTCCGGCCCCCGGCTATGATCAAAGCGTCTGCCGGGGAACAGAGCTCCCGCAGGGCGTTCTGCCGGTCCCGGGTTGCCCCGCAGATTGTCCGCTGTACTTCCAGATTGGGAAAGCTCTTTGCCAGCGCCGCCGCAATGTCCGAGTATTCGGTTTCAGAAATCGTGGTCTGTCCTATCAGGGCGGTTTTTGGGAAGAAATTCTCCGGCGCTTCATTCAGCACGGTCCGGGCGGCGGCCTCCGCCTCTTCGGGGCTGCCCACGATAATACAGGGGAAAAAGCTTTTATCCGCCGGGACCTTCCCGGTTTCACTACCGGCTTTACTGCTGTCTTTGTCAACGGCTCCGCTACGGGTTTTGCCGCCTCCGGAATCACCGTCCTTTCCCGTCAGGACATAACCGTATATGCCCTGTATTTCCGCGTGATCCCGCTCCCCCGCCAGAAAAATCAAATACCCCCGTTCCGCCAGGGACCGGGCCGCGAGCTGGCTGGCCTTGACCCGGGGACAGGTGGCGTCCACAATCCTGAAAGCGGGCTCTTTCCGCCCGTCCCGGCGCCGCGCTCCCCGGAGGAGGAGCTTTTTTTCCATCCCGGGACTGATCCCGTGGGCCCGGATAATAAGCGCCCCGTTCCGGAAATCCCGGCCCGGCTTTTCAAGGTCCGCCTCGTCCAGGATCCGTACGCCCCGGTCTGCCAGGAAAGCAAGGGTCTGGGGATTGTGTATCAGGGGACCCATGGTATAGACCTGCTCAGGTCCCGCGAGCTCCGCTTCCGTCATTTCAACCGCCCGGCGTACTCCCATGCAGAACCCCAGAACCTTTGCCCGTAAAACTTTCATGCGCTGTCCGGCCGGAAATGAACCGGAGCCGGAAAGTCCGGCTCCGGTACCGTCTAGGCGCCTGCCTCGGCGGGTATTTGAGCGGGTTTTTGTTTAAATTTCATTTCCCACAGGTATACAAAACCGTTGGCGATAAAGATCGTGGAATACACCCCGGACACCAAACCCACCAGCAGGGCCAGGGCAAAATCCTTCATGGATCCTCCGGTAAAGATATAGAGGGACAGAACCGCCAGCATCGTGGTAAGGGTAGTAATAAAGGTACGGCTCAGGGTTTCGGTGATGGAGCGGTTCAGAACCGTTTTAAAATCATCGTTGGGATAAATACGGCGGGTTTCCCGCACCCGGTCAAAAATAACAATGGTATCGTTGATCGAATACCCCAGGATGGTGAGGATCGCGGCAATGGTGGTGGTATTGAATTCCATCCTGGTCCAGACAATAAAGGCCACCATGATAAGGGCGTCGTGCACGATCGCCAGTACCGCTCCGATGGCATACTGGGGTCTAAAGCGAACCGACGCATAAAGCAAAATCAAAACCAGTGTTGCCGCCAGAAGCCAGCCGGCCTGATCCGCCAGGGTTTTGGAAAACCGGGAGCCGACATAATTAGAGCTGGTTACCGCCGTTTCCCCCTCGCCCAGGCGCCTGTCCAGGACGGCGGCAATATCGGTGGTTTGAAAACCCGGCTGAATGTCGGTGTCCTGCAGGCGGATCAGAAAACGGCGCTCGGAAACATCGCCCAGGACCTGCACCGATGGTTCCCCAAAGCCGGCCAGGGCTTCCCTAATCGTCTCCAGCTGAACCGGGGAAGCTTCCCGGGGGAGATAATGGACCCAGTACGGTTCCGGCCCCAGGGCCGGAGCGGACTGGGCGTCCAGGGCCAGATGCCTGAAAGGGGTCGCGCCGGGAACGGCGCTGACGGCGGAGATGCCTTCCATTTGATCCAGGGCTTGGGCAAAAGTCCCCACTGTTTCATAATCCGCCAGAAGGTATTCATAGGTAGCGCCCCGGATCCCCGCGCCGGAAACGGCCACGGTCAGGCTGGTATTGTTCAGGGAAACAACCGCGTTGCCCGGGCCGGTATAGGCCAGACTGAAAGCCCGGGGGGCAAGCTGCACCTCCTGGATCAGCCCGGCCTGGAAATCAATCCCCAGGTTAAAACCCCAGACAATATAGCCCGCTATTCCGGCGATAATTAAAACCACGGAAAGTACTGTGGCGGGAATAAAAAAGCGGGTAAACGGAATAATAGTTTTCATGCCCTTCCCCCGCTTCTTTCCGCCGCCGGTTCGGCCTGCTTGATAAACCAGCCCACCGACAGTTTTTTGCTTCCCATGACATCGGTGCCGAAATCAAAAATAAGGCGGGAAACAAAGAGGGCCGTAAAGACCGAAGAAAACACCCCGATAGCCAGGCTTACCGCGAAACCCTGGATAGGGCCGGTTCCCAGCTGGGAAAGGAACAGCGCGGCAATAAAGGTGGTGATGTTGGAGTCCATGATAGCCCAAAAAGCCTTGTCAAAGCCCGCGTCCACCGCCGCCCGGCGTCCTTTGCCCAGCCTGAGTTCTTCCTTCATCCGTTCAAAGATGATGACATTGGCGTCTACCGCCATGCCGATGGTAAGGATAAAGCCCGCGATACTGGGCAGGGTCAGGGTAAAGTTAAAGGCCGAAAGGATACTGAACATTAAATAAATGTTCAGTATCTGGGCAACGATGGCGTTGATCCCCCCGCCGTGGTAATAGACCAGCATAAAGAACATAACCACCGCCAGACCGCCCAGGAGGGCGTACAATCCCCGGGTAATGGTATCCGCCCCCAGGGAAGGACCGATGGACTGCTGGTTGACCACGGAAAGTTCCACCGGCAGCGCGGCGGTTCTGAGGGTAATGGCGATATTGTTCGCCTCTTCCATACTCATGCCGCCCCCGGAAATCTGTACCGATTCATGGAGGGGCTCGCTGATGGTCGCCACGGATTTAATACGATTGTCCATGATAATGGCCATGGGCCTGCCCACATTGGCGGAGGTAAACTCGTTGAATATCCTTCCGCCTTCGGAATCAAGCAGGAAGGTAACCCCGGGCTGGCTGGTGGTACTGTCCCGCTGAACCATGGTGTTTCGGATATGGACGCCGTCCAGGCCTACCTGCTTTTTGACGGCCCTGTAACCGATCCACTGATCCAGGCCGTAGCGGTCTTTTTCGTACTGGCCCAGGATCAGCACATCGTCCGGCACAACCCCGCTCACAGGGAGGGCTCCGTCTTCGCCGGGGATCGCGGCGGGATGATCAGCCAGGTACGCTTCGAAAGCCGCGGTGGCCTCCATGTCAACAATCTGAAAGGTCAGCCCCCCCTTCCCCATGATAATGGACTGGATCCGTTCGGGGTCCGCGCTGCCGGGAATTTCCACATAGATTTGATCCGTTCCCTGCTTCCGTATGACCGGTTCGGTAAGGCCGAAACGGTCGATACGGCTGTTAAGCACCTCCAGGGCCTGATCAAATATGATTCCCCGTTCCGCATCGGCGGGGGCGTGGCCGTACTGTTCACTGAACTTTTCATCCAGCGCGGCCATATCCCCCTGGAGCACAATGGAAAGTCCGCCGGACAGATCCAGCCCCAGCTGTACCGCATTCTGCTGAAGGTTTTTAAGCTTGAGTATCCGATCCCGGTAGTGGGATTCGATCAGGTCACGGACATCGGCCCGGGAAAAAACCTTCTGCAATGCCGCGGCGTTCCAGGCTTCGGGGGCGGGGATACCGGCTTTTCTGTATTCCTTTTTTGCCCGGGAAACAAGGTACTCCATTCCCTCGGGAACCTCCTGGTTGCTCCGGACGGCGGAGATGAGTTTTTCCAGGTCCTGGCCGGCGGTCTGGCGGGCGTAATCCCGAATCTGCTCCCGGGAAGCCAGGGCAAGGTTCTGTTCATCCCGGGGTACAAAAAAATACCACCTGGCGGTAGGGTACAGGAAGGCGAGGCAAATTCCCATAACCAGCAGGACGATGAAAAACCGGTAGCGCTTTTTCATGTTTATTCAGCCGGCTCCCCGGAGTCTTTGTCTTTGGCCGCCGCTTCTACGGTAGCAATGGCGCTTCTGGTAAACTCGATCTTGCAGTTTTCGTCTACCTTAAGAATAACCGTACCTTCTCGGACGCTCTGAATAACCCCATGGATGCCGCCGATAGTCACAATCCGGTCCCCCTTTTTAATGGCCTGCAGCATTTTTTGGGTTTCTTTTTGCTTTTTACTCTGGGGCCGTATGATAAGAAAATAGAAAATAGCCACGATTGCCACGATGGGAAGCATGCCGATTATGGTCTGCTGGGGGCTTGACTGTCCGCCCCCCGGAGCAGCCATGAGCAGGGAAAAGAAAAAGTGGTTCATATACCATCCTTAAAAAGTGAGTAAGCCCCAGCCTAGCACGGAAGCCCGCAGAGGGTCAACCGGTCGCAGGGCGCTGGGGCGCCGGTAGGTTCCGATGGTCAGATTTTTACATGTGCCGGCGCGGCCAATAGCAATTTGCCCGGAATCATGTATAATGGAATTGATGGATGGAGGTCTGCCGTGTTCCATGCGCTGCCGGAGTATCCAGGGAGATTATGACCGCCGATTTTTTACGCATTCTGTTTACCGTTCTTCTGGTGATGGATCCCATTGGAATAGTTCCCCAGTTTCTTTCCGTTACCGCCCGTTATGACAAGCCGACCAGAAACCGGGTGATCCTCAAGGCGGTATTGATTGCCGGCGTGGTCCTGGTGGTGTTTTTGCTGGCGGGAAAGCTGCTGCTTGATTTTTTCGGCATCATGCCCGGAGCGTTTTATATTTCCGGGGGTATTCTCTTTTTTCTTATCGCCTTCCAGATGATCTACTCAAAACCGGGAAACCGCAGTATCCCGCAGGAGCCGCCTTTGGATTCCGCGCGCTCCGCCGGGCAGGAAAACGAAGGTTCCCCCCCGTCCCCCGCCGACAGCCATGTCTCGACCGCCGTTTTCCCCCTGGCGATTCCGCTTATCGCGGGCCCCGGACTCCTTACGGTGATCATCATGTTTGTCACCGCCGGGCCGGGCTGGCTGTATTCGGTGTCGCTGCTGTTTCCGGCAATCCTTATCAGTCTGGGGGTAGCTTTTGTGGTGCTCCGCTGCAGTACCCTGCTCCTTAACTTTCTGGGCATCATGGGCATCATGATCATGGAAAAAATCATGGGCCTTATCCTGGCAGGATTTGCCGTCCAGTTTATCTACAACGGTCTGGTGGAACTGGGCATTACGGGGGGTTAGAGTTCCTTTCGGTATGCTTTGTCCGTAACGGTAAACGCCGCCAGCGCGTCCTTGCTGCCCCGGATGGTTTTATCCGCAAAGATGAAGATCGCCTTTGCCCCATTTGCTTCCGCCAGGACGCGGCCCTGTTCATACCCCAGGGCAAAACAGGATGTGGACAGGGCGTCGGCATCCATGGATGAAGCGGCGATAATCGTTACCGAAAGGATGCCGTTTTCCACGGGATAGCCTGGACTTGCCGACGGCTCCGCCGGACTTTCCCGATCCCCGCTGGCGGTCCTGCCGGTACTAAGGATGTGGTGGTAGCGTTTTCCGTCCGCGCCGGTAAAGTACCGTTCGTAGATGCCGGAGGTAACTACCGACGCGCTTTCTGTTTCCAGAATGCCCACATAGCTTCCCCGTTCGTCCAGGGGATTTTGTATTCCGACCCGCCAGGGCTGCCCGTCGTCTTTATTCCCCCAGATATAGATGTTCCCCCCCAGATCGATAAGCGCCCGCCGGATTCCCGCTTCGTTCAGTATCCGTACCAGCTCATCGGCAGCATACCCCTTGGCGATGGCTCCCAGATCCAGCGACATGCCGGACCGCCCAAGAAACGCCCCGCCGCGGAAATTATCCGAATCCCGGGCCCCGGCGGGCAGCGGCAGCAGTTCCACATCCCGCCAGTTTACCAGGGCCAGGGCGGCGGCAATTTCTCCGGCCGGCGGAATTTGCGGCCCGCCGTAATCGCCGCCGTAATCGGCGCCATCATCGGCGTCATCGACGCCGCCGCCGCTCCTGCCGCCGATGTCCCACAGTTTTACCAGCGGACCCACCGTGGGATCAAAAGCGCCGCCGGAAGCTTCCGCAAAGTAAAGGGCCCGCTCCAGGACGGTATACAATTCGGGTGTTACCCGAATGGCCTCTTTACCCGCGTCCCGGTTAACGGCGGCCAGTTCAGAATCTTCCCGGTTAGCGCTTAAAATACGATCCAGTTCCGCAAGCCGGGCAAAAAGACGGTCATAGAGTTCGGGCCTCCCCTCATCAAAAAGATCGATGCGGCAGAAGGTGCCCAATACATATTCGGAACGGGCCCCCGGCGTTTTGCGAAACCCCGGGACGGTTCCGCCAAAAGCCGCTCCGTTTTCCGCCCCGCCGGGCCTTTCATCCGGCGCGCAGCCCGGCAGGAGAAAACAGGCAAAGGAAAAAACCATTGCGGGCAGGATCTTTCTTGTAATCAAGGTTCTTTTGGCATATCATATTTGTATGGCGAATGACAACACCGGATTGCCGGGGAAAAAGATATTTTTTATCCACCCGTCGGCTTTTGTTCAGAATAACATTATCACCGAACTGATTCAGCAGGAATACGAAGTCTACGCGGTCAAAGATGAAGTGAAACTTCAGAAACTTTTGCGGACATATCCTGACTCCATTGTTTTTGCCAGTATTGACGAGGCCCTTCCGGCGGATAAATGGGAGGGATGGATCCGTTCGGTTATGGAAGATGAAGCCTCCAAAACGGTTTCCATCGGCATCCTGTCGAATACCAATAACGAGGAAGCCCGGCGCTTTTATCTGAATACTATTAAGGTAAGCTGCGGTTTTACCTCTGTTAAGATGGATAAAAACAGGGTTGTCGCCGTCATGGCGGACATGCTGAAAATGACCGGAGCCAAGGGACGGCGAAAGCATCTCCGGGCTGATACCCGGGGCGAAACCGGGATTACCATCAATGTTCCCTATGACGGCGGCTTTATAAACGGCGGAATCCGGGATATCAGCGTGGTTGGCCTGTCCTGTGTTTTTGAGCAGGACCCGGAACTGGAAAAGAATTCCCTGTTCCCTGACATACAGATAAAACTGCAGAGCGTCCTGTTAAAAACAGAAGGGATCGTCTTTGGGTTCCGCATGGACGGCAGCGACAAAGTATATGTTTTTGTGTTTACCCCAAAAACAGATCCCGCGGTACATGTCAAGATCCGTTCCTATATCCAGAAAAATCTTCAATCCAGAATAGACGCGGAACTAAAGTAGGGTTGTTCCGGCGCAGTCTTCAAACCTTCCGGAAAATGGCTGAACCTATTCCCGAATATCTTCCAGGGTTATGTCGGATATGCCCTGGATAATTGCCTCTGTTTCCTCCCGGGAAAGGCCTTCCACCTTGAAGGTTGCCCGGCGGTGGGCCACATCATCTCCTTCGGCGGTAACCAGGGAAACGATATTCCCGCCCTTTTCGGCCAGGGCGCTGGAAACTTTGGCAATCTGGCCGGGATGTTCCCCCATGCTTAAGGTAAAGCGTACTCCCGCGTGGCGCGCTCCGAAGGCGTTGACAAAGACATGGAACAGGTCCGTGTCGGTGATGATCCCCACCAGGAGGGATCCCCGCATCACCGGAAGGCAACCCACATTCTTGTCGGACATGATCCGGGCAGCTTCTTCAACCACCTCGTTTTCATCCACGGTGATGACCTTTTTAACCATGATTTCGGAGACCTTCATCTTGGTTAACAGGTAGCTGATCTCGTACATGTCCAGGGTGGTAGCCTCGGAGGGGCTGGCTTTGATCAGATCCTCCCTGGTAATAACGCCCACCAGCGTATTATTTTTATCCAGCACCGGCAGGTGGCCTACATTTTCCTTGTCCATCAGGGACCGGGTTTCAGTTACCGAAGCATCGGGATGCACATACACGGGATTCTTGGTCATAACGCGGGAAATAATCATACTCTACTCCTACTTACAAGTTTTTCCTATGTAATAATAAGCGGCGGCGCCATTCCGGCGGTACGCCGCTTATCCTCCAAGGTAAGCTTCTTTAACGGCGCTGTCCTGCATCAGTTCCGCCGCGGGCCCGGATTTTACCACTCCGCCGGTTTCCAGAATATACGCCCGGGCGGCGACACCCAGGGCTTTGTAGGCGTTCTGTTCCACCAGAAGGATGGTGGTTCCCTCCCGGTTGATGCGCCGGATAATCCCGAAAATTTCGTCCACCAGGATCGGAGCCAAACCCATGGAAGGCTCATCCAGGAGGAGGAGTTTTGGTTTGGCCATCAGCCCCCGGCCCATGGCAAGCATCTGCTGTTCACCGCCGGAGAGGGTTCCCGCAATCTGCCGGGCCCGTTCCCTAAGCCGGGGAAAGAGATCGTATACCATTTCCAAATCCGCCCTGATACCGGCGCGATCCGTCCGGGTATAGGCCCCCATTTCCAGGTTATCCCGGACCGAAAGATTGGCAAAAATATGCCTTCCTTCGGGAACCTGGACAAGACCTGCCGCAACGATTTTGTCCGGGGACAAAGCCGAAATATCGCCGCCGTTAAATTCCACGGAACCGGCGGTTTTCTTTATCACATTGGAAATGCCGTTCAGGGTGGTGGACTTACCGGCGCCGTTGGATCCGATCAGGGTGATAATTTCCCCTTCGGCAACCTCAAAAGAAATACCCCGCAAAGCCTGGATAGCGCCGTAATGGATCGTTAAATCCTGTACCAAGAGAATCATTTTACCGCGTCCTCTCCCAGGTAAGCCTTGATAACCGCCGGATTTTTCTGTATGTCCTCCGGTGTTCCCGCGGCAATGGTCCTGCCGTAATCCAGCACGATGATCCGCTCGCAGATCCCCATCACCAGGCGCATGTCGTGTTCAATAAGAAGAATGGTAAGCCGGAATTCCCTGCGGATAAAACCGATAAGCTTCATCAGCTCCTCGGTTTCCTGGGGGTTCATTCCCGCGGCGGGTTCATCCAGCAGAAGAAGCTGGGGATTGGCCGCCAGCGCCCGGACAATTTCCAGTTTCCGCTGTTCGCCGTAGGGCAGGTTCCGGGCAAGTTCGTGTTTTTTGGCTTCGATCCTGAACAGTGAAAGAAGCTCGCCGGTTTTTTGGATCATCCGGTCCTCGTCCATCCGGAACCGTTTAAGCCGGAAGAGCACGTCCAGAGGGGTTTCTACCCGCCGGGAATGGAGGGCAATGCGGACATTGTCTTCCACCGTCATGCTGCCGAAAAGCCGGATGTTCTGAAAGGTTCTGGATATGCCGATATGGTTCAGTGACGCGGGACCCATGGTTCCCACATTGTACACTTTGCCTTTGTGGTCCCAGTAGTTAATTTCCCCGGCGGTGGGCGTATAGACCCCGGAAAGCATGTTAAAGACCGTGGTCTTTCCCGCGCCGTTGGGACCGATAAGCCCCACCAGTTCACCCGGCGCCAGGTCGCAGGAAAAATCACTCACCGCCTTAAGGCCACCGAACACAATGGAAAGGTCCGTTACCTGCAAAAGAAGCCCGCTCCTGCGGCCGTTCATTTTTGCCCCCCCTGGACCGTACCCGGGGCCCGGCGTTTTCCTGAAAACAGCGAGCAGACCGCGTCCCAGAGCCGGACAAAGGAAAGTTCCCGCATGCCCAAAAGTCCCTGGGGCCGGAAGAGCATAATAAAGATCAGTATAAGGGGATAAATCAGGAGCCGGTAATCCTGGAGGAAGCGGAGAAATTCCTGGAGGTAGGTAAGCACATAGGCGGCGATAATCGAACCGGTCATGGATCCCATTCCTCCCAGCACCACATAAATAAGGAAGTCGATGGAACGGAGGAACTGGGCTATGTCGGGTTTGACAAAGCCGTTGACCATGGCGTACAGGGAACCGCCAATACCGGCGATAAACGCGGCAATCACAAAGCCCAGCATTTTATAGCGGAAGATATTGATGCCGCAGGAATTGGCGGCGATTTCGTCTTCCCGGCAGGCCATGATCGCCCGGCCGTAACTGGACCGGAGAAAATTCTGCAGCAGCGCCACCACAAGAACCAGGACAATTGTTACCGTTACGAGGGCCGTATCGTTCCTCATGGCCAGGATGGTGGTAAACTGCCTGCCGTTGGGGCCGCCGGTAAGGGATTTAAGGTTGATAAACACCACCCGGATAATTTCGCCAAAACCCAGGGTAACAATGGCCAGATAGTCCCCGGAAAGTTTTAGCACCGGAAAACCAATCAAAAACCCCGCCCCGGTGGTAAGCAGAATCGCAAGGGCCGCGGCCGCCGGAAGGGGCAGGCCCAGGTCCAGGTTAAAAAAGATGCAGGAATACGCGCCAATGGCCAGGAAACCCGCCTGCCCCAGGGAGAGCTGCCCTGTAATGCCCACGATCATGTTAACGGACATGGCCATAATGGCGTTAATGCCCCCCATGGCGATAATCCGGGCGGTGTAGAGATCCAGCACGCCGATGGACATTAAGCCGGCGGGGATTAGCACCGCCAGGATACCCGCCGCGGTTAAAATACAGGTAGAACGAAGGGGAAAGCGGGTCATACTTTTACCCTGAGGGGTTTACCCAGTATGCCCGTGGGTTTAATCAGCAGTACCACGATCAGGATTGAAAACGAGATGGCGTCGCTGAACTGGCTGGAAATAAATCCCTTGGTCATGGTTTCGGCGATGCCTAAAATAAAGCCGCCCAGCATGGCGCCGGGGATGGAGCCTATGCCCCCCAAAACCGCGGCCACAAAGGCCTTAAGTCCCGGCATCATTCCCATCAGGGGATTAACCTGGGGATAGGCGGAGGCGTAGAGGACGCCCCCCGCGGCGGCCAGCACCGACCCCAGGGCAAAGGTAAAGGCAATGATGCTGTTGACCGGTATTCCCATAAGGCTTGCCGCGTTTATGTCAAAAGATACGGCCCGCATGGCTTTGCCGCGTTTCGTATAATTTATGATGTAATTCAGCGCCAGCATCAAGAGCGCCGAAAGGATGATCACGATTATCTGGATGTTTGAGATGGAAAGCGTTCCAAAGTTATAATTTTCCACCGCGGGCCGGGGAAACTGGCGGGGATTGGGCCCGATAAAGGGCAGGACCCGGGCGCCGTTTTCCAGGATAAGGCTTACCGCGATGGCGGTAATAAGCGAATTAAGCCGGGGGGCGGAACGGAGCGGCCGGTAGGCCAGCCGTTCTATGGTAATGCCGAAGGCGGCGCAGATGATCATGGAAACCACAAAGGCCGCAAGCATGCCCAGAGGCCCCGCGCCGATGGCGCCCAGCACAAAAAACGCCGCGTACGCGCCCACCATCAAAATATCGCCGTGGGCAAAGTTGATTAACAGCACAATGCCGTACACCATGGTATAGCCCAGGGCAATAAGGGCATATATGGAACCCAGGGATATGCCGTTAATTAACTGCTGTATTACAATCATCGTTCCTTGAAAAGCCGGCGGAATGTCTATAATTTCCGCCGGCTTCGATCTCCTTATAAAACGAGAAGTTCAAAACCCCGGCAAGGGTTTTGAACCCTTTCTTCTTACTTGGGATTTACCGTGGTCTTATAGGCGTTAACCAGTTTCCCGTCCCGGCTTACAATTTCCAGGATAGCCGCGCCCTTGATGGGGTTGCGGTCGGCGTCAAAGCGGATGCTTCCGGTCACATAGACACTGTTAAGCTTTGCCATGGCGTCTTTAACCGCCGCGGTATCAAAGGTTCCCGCGGCCCTGATTCCGTCGGCGACCAGCATCATGGTGTCATAACCCAGGGCGCTGAACTGCGAAGCGGGTTTGTTGTATTTGGCGGTATAGGCCGCCACAAACGCCTGTCCCCTGGGATCGGTGGTATCCGCGGCAAACCCGGCGGACCAGTAGCCGTTAAGCGCTTCGTCACCGGCGTTGTCAATAAGACCGTCCCAACCGTCGCCGCCCACCAGGGGAACGGTGATGCCCTGGCCCCGGAGCTGTTTGGCCTGGAGGGCCACATCGTTGTAATAGTTGGGCAGGTACACCACGTCGGGGTTTTGGGATTTAATCCGGGTTACCTGGGCGTTAAAGTCCACGTCCCCGCTCTGGTACGCTTCGTTGGCTACGACTTCACCGCCGATATTGACAAATTCTTTCATGAATTCTTCTGCCAGACCGGTATTGTAGTCCGCGCCGGCGTCATAGAGTACCGCCGCCCTGCGAGCGCCCAAGGTTTCATAGGCAAAGTCCGCTCCCACGACTCCCTGGAAGGGATCGATAAAACAGGCCCGGAAAATATAGTCCCCGGGCTTGGTCACGTCCACGTTGGTAGCCGAGGGGGAAACAAGGATAATCTTGTTCGCCTGGGCCTGCTGGGTCATGGACATGGTAGCCCCGGAAGTACTAGACCCCAGGATGTAGGAAACCTTGTCCCTGGTGGTCAGCTTGGTAAAGGCGTTAAGAGATTTTTCCGCGTTGCCCTCGTCGTCTTCGGGAATCAGGGACAGTTGTTTGCCCAAAAGCCCCCCGGCGGCATTGAGTTCCTCAATGGCCAGCAGGGCGCCGTCCCTGGATTCGGTACCGTAAAAAGCGACCTGTCCGGAAAGGGGGAAAACCGCCCCGATAGCCACCGTATCCGTTCCTTTTGTACCGCAGCTCAATGCCGTGAACAGCACACAGCACAGGGCGGGCAGCAATAAACCGATTTTCTTCATAAACATTCCTCCTAAATTCCAATAATGGCCCATTGTAACGAATATTTATACAAAATGTCCAGAGCGTTCCTGAATAATTATGCATTTCTTACCGACAACTGCGGTTTTCGGATGAGGTATTTCCGGAGCTGCACCAAAACCTCCGTCATGTCCAGGGGTTTTCCCACATGGCCGTTCATCCCCGCTTCCAGGCATTTTTCCACATCCTCCCGGAAAACATTGGCGGTCATGGCGATTATTGGCATGGGACTTCGCGGACGCTCTGTCCCATCCCCATGGGTTTTGCCTTCGCCAAAGCCCATGGACTTCTCCCGGTTTTTTTCAAATGCCCGGATTTGCCGGGTTGCTTCATAACCGTCCATTTCGGGCATCTGGACATCCATAAAGATCATACCGTAGGAATCGGGGGAGGCGCCGAAAAGCTGGACCGCCTCTTTTCCGTTGCAGGCGCAGTCTATTGCCAGGCGGGTTGGTTCCAGAAGGGAAATAACAATCTCCCGGTTGATTTCGATATCCTCCGCCAGAATAATTTTGTACCCCGAAAAATCGTCGGCCGTTTCCGCCTCCGGACTTTGGGCTTTCGGCTCTTCCTGTCCGATGCACTGGTTGATGCAGTCGGCAATGGCCGAAGGGAAGATGGGCTTGGAAATAAATTTATCCACCCCCGCTTTTTTTGCTTCGTCTTCTATAACGGTCCATTCGGCGGCGGAAATCATGGTGATCACCGACTTTGACGGGGATCCCGCTTCCCACAGGACGGCTTTTATCCGCCGGGCCAGTTCTATGCCGTCCATTCCCGGCATCTTCCAGTCCACAAAGTAGATGTCGAAGGGTCCCAGTTCCCTTATCAGCCGCAGCGCTTCTTCTCCGGACGCGGCGGTGGTACAGCTGATGCCGAAGCGCCGGGCCAGATCGGTAAAGTATTCCAGGATATCCCTGTCGTCATCCACCGTCAGGATCCGCAGGTTTTTCCAGTTAATCCCGGGGTTCAGGAGGCTTTTTTTCTGCTCCGTTCCTTTTTGAAGCACCGCGGTAAAGCTGAAAACGGCTCCTGCGCCCGGCTTTGAGTCCACCCAGATACGGCCCCCCATCATTTCCACAATACGCCGGGAAATAGCCAGCCCCAGGCCGGTACCGCCGAATTTCCGGGAGGTGCCGGAATCGGCCTGCTCAAAGGAATGGAAAAGCCGCCGTTTTTGTTCCGCCGTAATACCTATGCCCGAATCGGCGACGCTGATTTTGATCATGCATTTGCCGCCGAATTCCTCGTAAAGCCGGGCTTCCAGGCGTACCGATCCTTCTTCGGGGGTAAATTTAACCGCATTGGAAACCAGGTTTGCAATTACCTGGGAAAGCCTCTGATCATCCCCGACCAGGGCAGGGGGAATATCCTTATCGATGTACACGGAAAAGTTTTGTTTCTTTTCGCCCGCCCGGAAGCTTGAAACCGCAACTACTTTCTGGAGCATCTTTTCAAACAAAAATTCTACCGGGGAAAGTTCAAATTTGTCCGCCTCGATCTTGGACATGTCCAGAATGTCGTTAATCACGCCCAAAAGGTGGGCGGAGGCGTCTTCTATTTTTTTAAGGCAGTAATCCTTCTTTTCTATATCCTTCGAAGCTTTTGCTATGGCGGTCATGCCGATAACGGCGTTCAGGGGAGTCCGCATTTCATGGCTCATATTGGCAAGAAAATCGCCCTTTGCCTGGCTGGCCTTTTTCGCGGCCCCCAGGGCGGCATCCCGTTCTTCTTCCCGCAGATTTCTGGCGGCCGCGCCGGCAATAACGCTTACCACGGTACTAACCAGCTGCTGGTTGCTTTTTGTCCAGTACCGGGGACCTTTACAGGCCTCCACGCCGACGATTCCCCAGAATTTTCCGTCCAGATAAAGGGGCGCCAGAATAAAAGCGGTAACCCCCGCGGGTTTCATAAAATCGTACTTTGGATGCTCTTCCACGTCATTGCATACCAGGGGGGCCGCTGTTCCGTCTGCTTCAGGGGGAAAGGAGGTCCGGATAAATTTGTTAAACCCTTCAATTTCGGGCATCACAAAAACCGACCCGTCGCTGCTCCAGAAATAATCGGGCCGGGCTATGCGCCTGTTCTCGCCGGGCAGACCCACTACCATACGCTGTACTCCAAGAAATTCTCCGGCAATGTGGAGGGCTTCGTTGATAAGGTCATGGATGTTCTTTTCCGAAATAAAGGAACCCGTCAGGGAAGACATCAGTTCCTGCTGTTTCAGCCGCTGGGTAAAAAGGTTTTCATTTTTTTTATAAACAAAAAAACTGGAAAGCCCGCTGGTAATGGTAAAGCCCATGGACACGAAAAGCATGATCGAAAGAAGCCGGAACCGGGCTCTGGTGGTGATAAGCTCTTCATCGCTGATATCCACTCCCACCACGCCCCGGACAAGGCCCAGGTGGTCGATAAGCGGCGCAAAGGCCGACAGCAGTCCGGTAAATCCTTCCGAATAGGTTCCCAATATGGTGGTTACCGCCGTCCGTTTGTCAACAGCCAGCTTGACCGCCGGTTCCGGGAAAAGAGGCTCGCTTTTCAGGGTATAGGCGTCTTCGGTTAAATCATTGTCTACAATGGGTTGGAAGGTTCCCTCATCAGTCATATAATAGAAATACACGAAGGTAAGATTGTTTTCGCTGCCGAATTTGATAAGCCGCATTTTCAGCTCGGAATAGAGGGGTTTTTTCATGTCCCCGGGGGTCCGCAGTTCGGCCAGCTCGGCGGGAGTTGCAATTGCGGCGGCGGAACGGACCGCCGCAAGCAGCCGTTCTTCGATGCTGTTCCTGATAAGTAAAGAAAAAGAATCTATCAGAACACTGGTGTACGTGGTAATAACCAGGACAACCGCCGCCGCGACAGAAAACAAAATTATCGTAAGATTCCTGTACAGTTTACGACGTATGCTTTCAAGCGCAGCCATCATGTTCTCCTGCCTTTTCAGGTCCCGGGCCTTCCCCCGCCCCGGCGGGTTCGGCCGGGACGGGCTTGTCATACTATGAAAGCACTATTGAGCGAACTTAGCAATAGGGACGAAGGTATCGGCCTTAAGGGCGGCTCCTCCTACCAGGGCGCCGTCGATATTCTCCTTGGCCATAAGCTGGGCGGCGTTATCGGACTTGACCGATCCGCCGTACTGGATGATCATATTCCCCGCCGCGGCGTCCCCGTAAAGCCCGGCCACCACCTTCCGTACATAGGCGTGAATGCTGTCGGCGTCTTCGGGGGTCGCGGTTTTACCGGTTCCGATAGCCCAGACCGGTTCATAGGCCAGTACCACCCGGTTCAGATCCGCGGCGGCCACTCCCTCCAGGCCCTTGACGGTCTGGGTTTCGCAGACGGCTTCGGCCCTGCCCGCTTCCCGTTCTTCCAGCAATTCCCCGATACAGAGGATCACTTCAAAGCCGTGCCGAAGGGCCAGGGTGACCTTTTTGTTGATCAGCGCATCGTCCTCCTTATAGACGTGCCGCCGTTCGCTGTGCCCCAGAATAATGGTTCTGACGCCCAGGTCCTTAAGCTGCAATACCGACACTTCCCCCGTATGAGCTCCCTGTTCTTCCGGGGCGCAGTTCTGGGCCCCCAGCCTGATATTGCTGCCGGCGATGATGGGCGCCACGGTTTCAATCAGGGTAAAGCCCGGCGCAATCAAATACCGGTGCTTTCCATCCTTGAGCTGGGCAGCCAAAGCTTTGGCAAGCTCCGCCGCCTCGGAACGGGTTTTGTGCATCTTCCAGTTACCCGCTATATAATACGGTCTACTCATGTAAATCCTCCGAATAATTTTCCCGGAGAAACCGAAGGCTTCTCCGGGTTAAAAGCAGAGCTTTTTAACCCCGGCAGACTTCGATGCCGGGAAGTTTTTTACCCTCCAGAAGTTCCAGGGAAGCGCCGCCGCCGGTGCTGACGTGGCTCATTCTGGAGGCCAGATTAAACTTGTTGACCGCGGCTACGGAGTCGCCGCCGCCCACCACCGTGATGGCTCCCCTGGCGGTCGCTTCAGCCACGAGTTTTGCCACTTCTTCAGTACCCCTGGCAAAGGCGTCGAACTCAAAGACCCCCACGGGGCCGTTCCAGACAATGGTTTTTGCCCCGGCAAGGACTGTTTTGTACTTTTCGACGGTTTTGGGACCCACGTCCAGCCCCATCAGGCTGCCGGGTATATCCTGGCTGTCTACCGGCACGGGCTTGGCGGCGGCGTCAAAAGTTTCCGCCCCGATCTGATCCACGGGAAGGACGATATCCGCGCCGGCCTTTTTGGCCGCTTCCAGAATGCTTTTGGCGGTATCAAGCTGATCGTCTTCCACCAGGGACTTGCCGACCGTATGACCCTGGGCCTTAAGGAAGGTATAAGCCATGCCGCCGCCAATCACCAGGGAGGATGCGTTTTTAAGAAGGCTTTCAAGGACGGCGATTTTACTGGATACCTTCGCGCCTCCGATGATCGCCACCAGGGGCTTTACGGGACTGGTGACAATCGGCTCCAGGAATTTGATTTCCTTTTCCATAAGAAAACCCGCCACCGCGGGCTGTATAAATTTGGCGATGGACGCCGTGGACGCGTGATCCCGGTGGGCGGTGCCAAAGGCGTCGTTGACAAAAATTTCACCGTAGGAAGCCAGTTCTTTGGCAAGCTTGTCCCGCTCCGCCGGGTCCTTGCTGGTTTCTTCCTTGTGGAACCGGGTGTTTTCCAGCATGATTACCGAGCCGTCTTTCTGGCTTTCGATAAACGTTTTTTTGCCGTAGCAGCCGTCCTCGCCGGCAAAAATCACAGGCCTGCCCAGCTTCTTTTCCAGATACGCGGCCACCGGGGCCATCCGGTGCTTGCCCTTGATATACGCCGCTTCGTCAAACGCCTTGCCGTCTTTTTCGGCCTTTTCCCTGGCTTTTTTAAGATCCTTGGAAGGATCTCCCAGGTGGCTCATCAGGGTCAGGCTTTTGGCCCCCTGCTCAAGAATGTAGTTGATGGTTGGAATTGCCGCCGTGATACGGGTATCATCCTGAACCACCCCGTCTTTCATGGGAACATTAAAGTCCACCCGAGCGATGATCCGTTTACCTTTAAGGTCCACGGATGTCACTGTCTTTATTGCCATTACAGCCTCCATGTATTAAAACAAGTAAAGAAAAACCACAGGGAACACAGAAACGCCGGAACATTCCGTGTACTCTGCATCCTCCGTGGTTTTAGCGGTTTTCGTTTGTCCGGACCCTATTTTTTGGAATCGATATACTTGAGGAGATCCACCACCTTGTTGGAATAACCCCATTCGTTGTCGTACCAGGAAACAAGCTTGAAAAAGCGCTTTTCGCCCTTCAGATTATTCTGGCGGGTAGCCAGGCTGTCGTAAATCGAGGCGTGGGTGTTGTGGATAATGTCGGAGGAGACAATTTCCTCGTCGCAGTAGGCCAGGACGCCCTTAAGGTAGGTCTGGGAAGCCTTCTTTATCGAGGCGTCGATTTCTTCGATAGAAGTCTCTTTTACCGAGCGGAAGGTAAGGTCAACTACGGAACCGGTGGGAGTGGGAACCCGGAAGCTCATCCCCGTCAGCTTGCCCTTGGTTTCGGGAAGCACTTCGCCCACCGCCTTGGCCGCGCCGGTGGTAGAGGGGATAATGTTGACCGCCGCGGCCCGGCCGCCCCGCCAGTCTTTCTGGGAAACGCCGTCCACCGTTTTCTGGGTGGCGGTGTAGGAGTGAATTGTGGTCATCAGCCCCGTTTCCACGCCGAATCCTTCCTTAAGCAGCACATGAACCACCGGAGCCAGACAATTGGTGGTGCAGCTGGCGTTGGAAAGCACGTGGTGTTTGGCGGGATCGTATTCTTCGTTGTTAACCCCCATGACAAAAGTCTTGATGGGCTTGGATTCGTCGCCGGACTTGCCGGGAGCGGAGATAATCACCTTTTTGGCCCCCGCGGCAATATGCCCGTAGGCTTTTTCATTGGTATAGAGGCCGGTGGATTCCACCACATAGTCGATGCCCAGATCCTTCCAGGGAAGCTGATCCGGGGTAAGACCCTTGCCGGAAAGGCATTTGATCTTATGGCCGTTGACTACCAGCACATCGTCGCCTTCGACGCCGATTTCGGCCCGCATCTGACCCTGGGTAGAATCATATTTAAGCTGATAGGCAAAATATTTCGCATCGGTGGAGATATCCACCACCGCTACCACGTCGATCTTGTCCTTTCCCAGCAGTCCCTGGCCCACAAGAGCCTGGAAAACCAAGCGGCCGATACGGCCGAAACCATTAATCGCTACTTTCATACGGAAAAACCCCCATTGGAAATGTTTATTTGCCCCCATACTAGATGAATTTGGTGATCATTGCAAGGGGACGGCGATACAGGCGTATTCCCCCTATTTGAGCGTTTGACCGTTCAGGAGCAGCGGACTGCCGTTGGTTCCCTGGGTAAGGACCCGGTCTCCCTGGAAGAGGCAGGACGCGAAGGGGTGGACTTCCACCGCCGACTGGGCCTGCCTGGTCAGGTTATTGTCAAACCGGGCCAGATAGTTCTTGCCGTTTACCGTGGTAATGGCATAGAGGCCGCCGCCGTTTGCCCAAAGCAGACTGTTCTGGCTGATGTCGTCATCCCCCTGCTTGACCATTTCCAGGGTATCAGGGCTTATTTCCACCAGCCGGATCGCCCCGTTCCCCTGGTTGATTCCCGCAATGGCAAAGATCCGGGAACCGGAAAGAAGCACCGTTCTGGTATTGAGGGTGTTCATCCGGGAAGTCTGGACCGTGGAACCGTTGGAGGGATCTACCCGGACCAGCCGGCCCAGGGAGTTACTGTTCTGTAGTATGCCCGCCCCCAGAAGGGCGTTTCTTGCCGCGGGAGACGCCGCGGCGGCAATGGTTCCGGTACTGTTGTCGATCAGTTCCTGCTGATCCTGGGCAATTTGTTCCCGTTCCTGTTGGGCTTCCTGGGTCTTTTGATCGGCCCGCTGCTGGGTGGCGCTGGCTTCCTGTTTGGCCTCGCCAACCGCCTGTTCCCGCTGGGCTATTTCTTCCTGTTGCTGCTGGTTTTCCTGCTGCTGCCGGGCCAGTTCCTGTTCTTTCTGAGCCGCATCCTGCTGCTGCCGGCCCGCTTCCTGCTCCGCCGAGGCCGCTTCCTGCTGCTGCCGCTGTGCCGCTTCCTGCTCGGCCCTGGCCGCTTCCTGCTGTTGCCGGGCTTCCTGCTGCCGCCGCTGGGCTTCTTCCTGACTTATCCGCCGGGCTTCTTCGTCCCGCCGGGCCTGTTCCTGCTGCTGCCGGGCTTCCTGCTGCCGCCGCTGGGCTTCTTCCCGCTGGCGCTGGGCCTCCTGCTGCCGCCGCTGGGCTTCTTCCCGCTGGCGTTGGGCTTCCTGACGCTGCTGCTGGGCCTGGCGCTGTTCCTGCTCTATCCGCTGCTGGGCAAGGGTACTTGCCTCCCTGTCCCGCTCGATGTTCTTTTCTTCCTCCGCAATGGCCTCCCGCTGGAGGGTGGCGCTCTGGTTGGCTTCGTCGGCCTCCCGTTCCTTCAGGTCCACCATCCCCTGGCGGTCCTCAATACCCCGGTCCTCATCATTACGCAGCTCCGTAATAACGCCGGGATCCGTCAGCCCCGAAGTATCGATGGCGCTGAAAGAACCGGGAATCCCCGTACCCAGGGGGATAACCATCAGGGTCTGGCCGGGCCATTCATCCCAGCGGATTGAAAGGCCCTCTTTTCCCTGGACCAGATTCTGAATCACGACGTCCTTATACCGGACGCCGAAAAAATTCCAGTCACCCCGGAAAACGGCGTTGTAGATTGTCACATACCGGGCCAGCAGGGCGGCGTCGGAGGCGTTGTAATCGTAGGCCCCCTCCAGATAGCCCTGGATAATAAGCCGGAGGTTCCGGATGTGATCCACCCCCACATCAACGCCCAGACCGAAAATATCGGCGTCGAATTTATCCCCGTCGGAATCTCCCACGCAGTGAATGACAAAGTAGCGGTTTGCCGTACCGGTCCGGTCCGCGCCGTTTTTTACGGCCCTTCCCTGTTCGTAACCGATGTTGCGGATCTGCGCTACCGTATCGATCCGCGAATGGGGGCCTTCATAGTTGATAAAGTTAACCGCCGCCTGGTTTTGTTCCAGTTCTTCCCGGTTAACGGTTTGCGCGAAAATTCCGGGAACAAGGGCCAGAAAAAGAACGGCCGCAATAAATTTTCCCTGTTTACGAATCATCATACAAAACGGTTTTTTCATGGGTTCTTCCTTTTTTGCAAGCGCATCTTACCTATGTCTATAAACATATCCTATCTATTATAAAAATACACTAAATAAATAAAACCCGCAAGATCAATAATTGTCGCGCCGCCGCACGCCTGCCGCATGTCTACCGCAGGGCGTCAATTTCCTGCCGGGCCCGGGATCTGACTTTGGCGGGCATAAAATCCCGCTCCAGAATGCCCAGCAGTTTTACCCCGCTGTCGCTTAAGGGGGGGCCGGAAAAACGGCAGAGGGAACCGATGGCCCCGGCGGTGGCGGCGAGGACCTGTTCGTCCCGGTTTGCCGTGGTCAGGAACTGGGCAAAGGCCTTGAGGGCTATGCCGTCGGGATCCGTCCCGATTCTGCCGATGGCCTCCGCCGCGGCGGCTTTTACCAAAGGGTCCGGATCCCTCGAGTACAGATCCGCCAGAAAGGGGATGGTTTCCCGGGAACCGAAGTACCCCAGGAGCCGGGCGGCTTCGGCCCGGTGCTGGACGTGGACCGGGGGGTGGGTCAGCGATGTCTGGGGATTCGTGGAGGAACCGGTAATTTCCCGGAGGTATGCCGCGTAGTTCGGCTCATTTTCCCCTACCTGTCCTCCCCGGATCAGGGCGGTAAGCCCGGCCATCTCTTCGTTCATCCGGGTTTCGCTGAACCGGTAATAATCCCCCGCCCAGGGGGAAGCGGGCGGGTTAACAAGGCCGTAGTCCCCCTCCGGGGCGGGGCCGTAGAGGGACCGCCGCGGCTGCCGGACCCGGTTTTCTACCTTGTAAGCGTAGAGAATCCAGTCTACCCCCCCGGAAAAAAGGGTCCCCTCATCACTTAAGACCGGTATGGAAGAAGCGCCGCTCAGCCGGAGCAGCCAGAGCCGTCGGCCCTCGGTATTGAATCCCGTGGCCCCCTTCCGGCTGAAAACGTAGATCCCCCGTTCATCCCAGATCATGGAAAAATCCGCGGAAGATTTTATGTCGTTATTTCCGATATGGCTGTCCGTACTCCAGCGCTGTTTGCCGTCGGGAAGGGACACCTGCACCACCTTCCCGCTGGAAAGGAGGAAGGCCGCCGACGCGTCCCGGCTGACGCCTCCCAGGGGAGTTCCCCGAATGGTCCCCGCGGAACGGGGGGAAGCAAAATTATCCCGGAAAAGCTTCAGTTCCCCTTTTTTGAGGACCGCCAGGATTCCGCCCTCCACGGGGAGGAGCGCCGCGGGAACTTCCCCGATATGCCGGAACTGGGGTTTGCCGAAGGGATTCAGTTCCAGGAGCTCGCCGTTCGACAGAGCCGCGGCCAGGCCGCCCCGTCCGGTCAGGAACGGACCGGCGGCGGCGGGATGTTCCAGATCCCTCTGCCATAAAAGATAGCCCGAGGCCGTATAACAGCGGATGTACTTTTCCGTTGTAACAAAGATCCTGCCGTCCCAGCCGGCAACCACCGGGGCGGTGATAATGCCGGTTTTGAGCCGCCAGAGTTCCCTGCCGGAACGGTTTACCGCAACCAGGGTTCCGTCGGTACGGCAGGTATAGCAGGTCCCTTCTCTGGTTCGGGTAACAAAGGGGATAAGCCTTCCCCCGGCATAGTAATCCCAGAGGGGCCTGCCTTCAAGGGAGTAGGCTTTCAGGTGCCCGCCGTCCAGGGCCGCCACCACCGTCCCGACCTGGACGTCGGGAACCCCCATAAGGGCGCCCCCCGGCGCCTGCCGCCAGACCGGAGTGGCGGCGTCGGCGTTTTCTTCGGGAAAGACCCCTTCCGCGGTTTCTTCCCCACAACACAAGGAGCGGCAAAACAGCAGAACGGCTATGGCGAACAAGTTTTTATGCATCATCCCGTATCTTCTTACTTAATTCGCGGACCCGCGGCTCCGCGGCAAAGCGTTATTTCCGGTAAAATAGTCCCAGACTTTCAATATGGGCGATCTGGGGATAAAAGTCAAAGAACCACAGCCCCTCCAGGGTATAGCTCTGTTTGAGTATATGATAATCCCTGGCCAGGGAGGAAGGCTCGCAGGATACATAGGCCAGGACCCGCGGCGGCGTTTCGCGGAGCCGCCGGACCAGGGCCGGGGAAATGCCCTGCCGGGGCGGATCGGCCACGGCAAAGGCATAGCGCTCAAGGCTCTGCTTTTTTGCCCAGTCTTCGTCTTTAACGGAAAAGAACCGGAACCTTTCGGCGCGGCCGTCAATCCTCCGCAGGTTTTCCTTTGCCAGATTGAGGGACCGGCCCTGTACTTCCAGCAGATCCGTTCCGCCGGGAAACAGATCCGCCAGGAACAGGGAAAAAGTACCCACCCCCGCGTAGAGGTCCGCCATCCGTCCGGCCCCTGCGGTTCCCGCCGCCTTTTCCGCGGCCCCCCGCAGTACGGGAATCAGCGCTTCCAGGGCGGCGGCGTTACTCTGGAAAAAACAGGCGGTGTCCAGGGTGATTTCCCTGTCCAGCAGGGTGATGGTCCCCCGGGAGGGGATGTCCCGGCCGCCGGAACAGCCGGTTCCCTCCTCTGCCAGCAGGGTCCCTCCCCGGCTGTACAGGGTAAAACGATCTTTCCCCGGCGGAGGCCGCAGTTCCCCCAGGGCGGACCGGATTCCCGGATCCGCCAGGGGACAGTCCGGCACGGGAATCACACCGGCGCTTTTCCGGGCCTTAAACCCGCAGCGGGGGCCCGAATTGGCCCGGACCGCGTGAAAGGACAGGCGGTTCCGGTATTCCCAGGGCGGGGAGGGAATCACGGTACATTCGGGCAGGGCTTCCGCCCCGCCGGAATGTTCCAGAGCTTCGGTGAGGATCGCTTTTTTGGCGGTAATCTGGGCATGGTAGGACAGATGCTGCAGATTGCAGCCCCCGCAGCTCCCGAAAAGGGGGCACCGGGGTTCAACCCGGAGGGGGGACGCTTCGGTAAGGGCTGTAATTTCCGCCCGGGCCCAGCGGGGATGTTCTTCGGTAATCCGGGCAGCGAGGCGGTCGCCGGGGGCGCTTAGGGGGATAAAGACTTTTTTCCCGTCAATAACGGCCAGACCTTCCCCGCCGCGTACGATTTTTTCGATGGAAACGGGAAAAATATCGCCTATTGCCATGTAAAATGAACTGTAGCATAATACACCCATGATTGAAACCGCCGGCTGGGTTGAAAGCGATGACGGGACAAAACTTTTTCTCCGGCGCTGGAGACCAGGAAATCCTGCGGACCGGCTTTCTGACGCCAGACAGCCGGACTCCGGGCCCAGGGCAATTGTTCACGTGGTTCACGGTATGACGGAACATTCCCTCCGGTATCAGCGGCTTGCCGAAAGGCTCTGCGGCCAGGGCATTGAAGTATGGGCCGCGGATATGCGGGGTCACGGCAAAACGGCGGATCCTTCGGTAAACGGCAAAGCTTCGGGCGGCCTTTTGGGACATACCGCGGACAGGGATGGTTTTTTCCGGGTCGTCGGGGATATCGAAATTCTTACCCGCCATATCCGTAAAGCAATCCCTCTGGATGTACCCCTTTTTATCCTGGGCCATTCCTGGGGTTCTTTTCTTGTTCAGGGCTATATCGAAAACCGGGACGGTTCCGTTCCCTTAAGCGGCTGTATTCTGTCCGGCACCCGGGGGCCGGGGGGAGCGGACGTCACCCTGGGCGCCCCGTTCCTGGCCCTGCTGGCTTTTCTCAAGGGCTGCCGGCGGCCTTCAAAAATCGCCTTTGCCCTTTCCATGGGCCCCTACAACAAACCCTTTAAGCCGAACCGGACCCCCGTGGACTGGCTTTCCCGGGACGAGGGGGAAGTGGACGCCTTTCTGGCGGATCCCCTCTGCGGCCGGCCCTGTTCTTCCGGTTTCTACCGTGATATGATAAGAGGACTGGCGGCGATACACCGGGAAAAGGCGATTGCCCGGATTGATCCCGCCCTGCCGGTATACGTTTTCTGCGGCAGCGCCGATCCGGTGGGAGAAATGGGGGGAAGTCCCGCAAAACTGGTAAACGCGTACCGGTCCCGGGGGATAAAGGACCTGGAGTTTGTGATATATCCCGATGCCCGGCATGAACCGCTGAACGAAACCAACCGTGAAGAAGTAATGGAGGATCTCCAGAACTGGCTTCTGCGGCATCTTAAACATTCATAACCTGGACAGGCTTAAGGAAACAGGCAATTGCTGATCCGCTACGGAAAAAAACAGGACGGAAAACTCATTAAAAAAGCGATGGTCTATACCCGGGAGGAGCACCGGATAAACAGCGCCGATGTGGACAGCGACGCGGTGTTTATTACCGGCCGGCTGCGGGCAAACGGCTATGAAAGCTATATCGTGGGCGGGGCGGTCCGGGATTTGATCCTGGGCAGAAAGCCCAAAGACTTTGACATTGTTACCTCCGCAACCCCCGCCCGGATTAAGCGGATCTTCCATAATTCCCGAATCATCGGCCGGCGCTTCCGGCTGGTCCATGTTTTTTTCGGCCCCAAAATTTTCGAGGTTTCCACCTTCCGTTCCCTTAAGGACGGGCATACCAGCAATACCTATGGAACCATAGAAGAGGATGTGCTGCGCCGGGACTTTTCCTTTAACGCCCTCTTTTACGATCCCGGCAAACAGGTGGTGGTGGATTATGTGAATGGCCTGGCGGATATTAAAAAGAAGCGGCTGCGGCCCATTATTCCTTTGGAAGTGATCTTTAGGGATGATCCGGTCAGGATGATCCGGGCGGTCAAGTACGCCGCCGCCACGGGTTTTACCGTTCCCTGGCTTGTAAAGCGGCGAATCAGGGCGGAAGCTTCCCTTTTGGCGGATGTTCCCGCTTCCCGCCTGACGGAAGAGCTTTCCAAGATCATCCATTCACCCTATGCCGCGGGGATCGTGGAAAACCTGGAAAAGGCGGGGCTCTACCAGTACCTTCAGCACGAAGCTTCGGCCCTGCTGAAGAGCGATCCCGGTTTTCGCGGCAGGTACCTGGGAAGCCTGGAACATGCCGCCGAGGCGGGGGACGGCGGCCTCCTGGCCGCGCTGGTGCGGGATTACCTGGACCTGGGGACCCCCTGGGATACCCTGAAAAAGGGCGGCCCCGAGGACTGCCGGGCGGTATATTTTGACGTCCGGCGTTTTATCGCGCCCATGAATCCCCCCCGGCTGGAACTGGACAAGGCCCTGCGGCTGATTTTTTCCAACCATGGAATAGAGCTTAAGAAACGGGTGTTCTTTGAGCGGGAACGACCCGGCCCCCGGCGGAAAAGCGGCGGAACCCGGGAGGAGGGCTATCTGCGGGATGGCGGCCTTTCGAGGGAAGGCAGCCTTCCCTCGGAACCCGGCCGCCGCCGGAGGCGCCGCCGCGCTCCCCGTCCGGGGCCGGCGGAGACCACCTAGCGCCGGGCGCCCCTGCACTGTCGCTTCACCCGAAGGGTGCCGCATAGTGATATAATAAGCATACTGCCAGACCCCCGAACGAATAAAATCGGGACGGGAGTCCAAAACTCTTATTCGCGGTAGCGCCGCCGCGACGGCGTTCCGCAGTTGTTTTTTTGGCGTTGATAGCTATCCCGCGGCGGCAGGGCGCAGTTTGCTGTGCAAACTGCAGTGACAAACCTCGAAGAGGTTTGTCACTGCAGCCGTTTAATCAAATCGTCCGCCCGGGCTTTGTACCGGGCGGGATCCGCGGCGGAGGCTTCTTCCAGGAAGGCAGCGGCCTCGGCCTTTTTCCCCAACGCCGCGGCGTTCACTCCCCGGGCGTACTGGACCAGGGCTTTTTCCGCGCCGTACTCCATGGCTGTTTTGTAAAAGTTTTCGGCTTCGGCGTATTTTTTGTCCTCGTACGCCAGAAGGCCCAGATAATAAGGGGGGGCATAGTGGCCCGGCTTAAGGGCCGCGGCTTTCCGGAACAGTTCCGCCGCCGAGGTATAATTTTTTGCCCCATAGGCCTTCTGGCCCTCGTCAATCAGTTCGGTAAAGGTTTTTTTCGAGGCGATATAGGCGTTATAGTCCCTGGTTAAAGCCGCGGCGGGGGTAAAGAGGGTAAGGCGGCTGTAGACCGCCCGGGAATTGTCCTGCGGGCCGGCCCCCGGGGCAAGGACCGTAAAAGCGTCCGTCAGGGAACGGTAGTAAACGCCGCCGGTATCGGCAAGAAAAAACGAAACCAGGGACCACGCGTAGGCCTGGAAATTGGCGGGGGCACCGCCTGTATCGGCTTGTAGTACCGCTTCGGGCGAAAGGGCGGATTTTTTTACCGTCTCCAGCCAGCTTAGGTTTTCTTCATAGTCCAGGACATTCTTTTCCCGGTTAAAGGCAAGGGTGGTAAAATAAACGGCAAAACCTTCCCGGATCCAGGCCGGGGCGCCGGGTATAAAGGCCCGCAGAAACTGGACAAAGGCCTGGTGGGGAACAACGGTCTTCTCCTCGGCGCTGCCCTGGAGTATCACCAGTTCCCGGTTGGCGGGATTGTTGTAGTGAAGGTATACCGCCCCCGGACGGGTACTTCCCAGCTTCGATGTAACGTAAGTGTCGTATTCCTGCCTGGCGGTAAAGACCCGGACCCGGAGCGGGGATACAAGCAGGGCCGGGTTAAAGCAAAAGACCTTGTTAAAGGCCTCAAAGCGCAGTTCCATTTCGGCGGAATAGGCGCTGTCCGCGGAACTCCCTGCCGTGGCCCCTTCCGGGACCCCCGCCGGGGCAATCATCTCGTAATGGGCGGACCGGACCTGGGCCGGCAGGAACGCGGCGAAGCTTACAAAAAATCCAACAGTAAACAGCAGCTTTTTCATCGTTAACACCCCGTATAGTTTTTTAAGGACGGAAAGGCCGGATCTCAGACGCCCGCGGGCGTTTTCCGGTTATTCCTGCCTTATCTTATCAATAATGATATTTATCTCTTCTATGAGTATTCCCGTATACCGCTCGATGTTGTCAATAATATACTGCTGCAGCTTATGGATGTTACCCCCCAGCTGTATGCCGAAGGGCACGTCAATGGTAATAACCAGCCGGTATCCCGCGGCGTCATCCTTAACGGAGATCTTTTTGATAAAGATCTTTTCGTTGTACTCATCCACACAGTGTATCACCATCTGGGACAGGGCCGCTTCCGAAATAATCACCTTGCCCCGTTTGGAATACTCCGGCCGGACCACGGATTTTTCATGAACCCGGGGGGTGGAGCCCAGGGTTTCGGGAAGGCGGCGGCGCTTGAAAATCCGGATAGCGTCGTAAAAGATCTGGGGATAATTGCGCTTGACTTCGATGGAAGGCACCGGGATGACGTGTTTTCCTTCGATCTTGCGGGTTCTGATGGCCCGCTCTATCTCCTCCTGGCTGGCAATGTCTTCGATATGGATAATCCTGACCGGGGGGGGCAGTTCAAGCCTGACGGAGATTTTGTTAACCATTTTTTCCGAAGTTCCCAGCAGGAGTATCCTGTTGAACTTTTCCTCTCTTAGTTTGCGGACTATCTCGAGCCGGCGCTCCTTGTCGTCAAAAAGGGCTGCCTTAACCGCCGCCATAAAGGTTTTTTCTTTTTTGGCGGAATGTCCCGCCAGGATCCTGTTGTTCCGGATTAAGAGGCCGTCGTCGATGATAACATCAATGCCGTATTTTTGGGCTACCAGAACCGCCCGGAAACTTTTTCCGGTGCCGCTTTCGCCGATGAGGGCATAGGTTTTAATCCTCCGCAGGGAAAAGAAAAAATTCCGGAGCATGAAAACCAGTATAGCAGAAAAAGGAACTTTTTACCACAAAACGCAAAGCCGTTGGCAGCGGCGCTTTAAGCGGTATGGGTAGCGATAAGGGTTTCTTCCAGGGCCTGGAGAGCGGCGTTTAAATTTTTCGTCAGCAGCAGGGAATAGAGCATATCCACCACGGCAAGCTGGCTTATCCGGGATACCATGGCGCCGGGCCGGAAAACTTGTTCGGTAGAAGGAACCAGCAGGGGAACCCGGGCATACCCGCGGAGAGTGTTGGAGGTTTCGCTGGTCACCGTGATCACGGCGGCTCCCTTTTTTTTCGCCCACTCCCCGGCGGAAAGCATGGCGGGGGTTTCTCCCGAATAGGAAATGATGACCGCCGCGTCGTGTTCTTTCAGGTTGCAGGCGGCGGTTATCTGAAGGTCCGTATCCAGAGGGGCCGAGCAGGGAACACCGATACGGAGGAGTTTCTGGTACAGGTCCTGGGCTACCAGGCTCGAGGCCCCCACCCCGAAAATCGCCGTGATCCGGGCCTGTTCGATAAGTTCCGCCGCCATGCTTAAAAGGTGGATGTCGCTTAAGGATTCGAGCCAGGCCATACTTCGCTGAATGCCGCCTATCACGTCCTTTACTATGGCTGCGGGATCTTTTTCCCGGTCCAGATCCTGACTGGGCAGGTAGCGTTCGGCGGAAGTCCTGAATACGTCATGGGAAAGGCGGATCTTGAAGTCCGAATAGCCCTCAAGGCCGACGCGCCGGCAAAACCGGACTATGGCAGCCTGGCTTACCCCGCTTTGTTTTGCCAGCTCGGCGATATTATAATAAACAACCTTTCTTGGCTCCGCGACGATATAGTCCGCAGCTTTGCGTTCCGCCTTGGAAAGCCTGGGAAGACATTCTCTGATGGTAAAAAGGATGCTGTCCAGAAAATCCCCTTATACTTCGAGCCTTTTTCAAAAGCCCGGCAGTTTTAAAAAGCTATCACCGTTATAGTATACCCGGAATCCCCCCGACACGGCCATCCGCCCGGGCAAGAAGTTCTTCCGCCCTGGATTTGTCTGTTCCAAGAAGGACCATGACCACGGCTGTTTTGGCGTTTCCCCCGGAAGCTTCCAGCGCCGTTTCCGCCTCTTCCCCGGAACAGCCGGAAAGTTCCCGAATCATTCTGACGGCCCGGAGTACCAGTTTTTGGTTCACCGGCTTCATGTCCACCATCAGGTTTTTGTAAACCCTGCCCCAGCGGATCATCGCCGTGGTGGTAAGCATGTTCAGGATAAGCTTTTGGGCGGTACCGGACTTCATCCTGGTGGAACCGGTCACGACCTCGGGACCCACGCCGGCGTACAGCTTGTGCTCCGCCAGGGCGAAGGTTTTTGACTCCCGGTTACAACTGATGGCCCCGGTAACGGCCCCCAGGCTCCGGGCGTATTCCAGGCCCCCCAGTACATAGGGGGCCTGGCCGGATGCGGTAATTCCCACCAGGACATCCCGGGAGTTAAAGCCCCGGGCCTCCAGTTCTTTTTTTCCGGCGCCGGAGTCGTCCTCTACCGCCTCCAGCGACCGGGTCAGGGCTTCCGGCCCGCCGGCGATAAGCCCCTGGACCAGGGCGGGATCGGTCCCGTAGGTGGGGGGACATTCGGAGGCGTCCAGTACCCCCAGCCGGCCGGAAGTACCGGCGCCGATATAGAAAAGCCGCCCCCCCTGTTTAAACGCGCCGGCAATGGCCTCCGCCAGGGCGGCGATTTCCGGCAGTATCCGGCCTACCGCGGGGGCTACCTTAAGATCTTCGGCGTTAATAATGGTCACGATTTCCAGGGCGGACTTGGAACTGATGTCGGCGGAAGCGGCGTTCCGCTGTTCCGTTGTACAGCGCTCCAATGCGTCATCGGTCATACTTTATATCGTAGCCATCGTTCTTTTTTCTGTCAAGAAATTTTTTTTCAGTTTTGCGGAGTTTACCGCTTTTTTTCAAATTTTTTAAAAAAAACTTGCAAAATAATAGAAAGCCGGATATACTATTGACCATGGAAATTGTCGGGTACCGTCAGGATTTTGAAGCGCCGCTCGTGGAACTCTGGAACCGGGTCTTATGGACCGATACGCTCACGGTCCACAAATTCCGTGGGCAGGCCCTTTTTGACGATAATTTTGATTCTTCCCTCTGCGATGCGGCCCTGGAAGACGGCCGGGCCGCCGGGTTTATTCTGGCTACCAAACGGAAGTTTCCCTACATGGAACGGGGGCTGGAACCGGACCGGGGCTGGATCAACGTCCTCTTCGTGGATCCGGCCTTCCAGCGAAAAGGCTGGGGAACCAGGCTGCTGCTGGGGGCCGAACAAAAACTCGCCGCCCTGGGGGCAAAGCAAATCACCTATGGGGCCTATTCGCCCAATTACTTTTTTCCCGGAGTGGACTGCGGAAACTTTCCGGAGGCAAAAGCCTTCCTTGAAAGGCACGGTTACCGGGCGGGGGAAGAGGCCTATTCCATGAAAAAGGACCTTCAGGGCTACCGTATGTCCGGCGAGGGCCGGCGGAAAAAAGAAGAAGCCGAACAAAAGGGTTACCGGTTTATCAATTTTGAGTACCGCTACGCCCTGGAACTGCTGGAATTTACCAGAACCGAATTCGGCGGCGGCTGGAAACGGAACGCCCTTATCAGCATGCGGAACGGCCTGGCGGAGGACTGTATACTCCTTGCCCTGAACAAAGCGGGCCGTATTGCCGGTTTCTGCATGAGGATGATTGACGGTAACCCCCTGCGCTTCGGCCCCATCGGCGTGGCGGCCGCGGAACGGAACGCCGGCCTTGGAGGCGTACTTCTGGACATGATGCAGGGTGAAATGGCCCGACGGGGGCTTTACCAGCTTTTCTTTTTATCCACCGACGGGCCGGGCCGCCGTTTCTACGAACGGCACGGCCTGGAGGTGTTCAGGACTTTTACCGATTACCGGAAGGAGCTGTAGGCGATGGGCGGGATAAAACGGGTTGTCAGTATCGGCGCCCATTCTCTGGACGCGGAACTTTTGGGAGGGCCCCTGACGCTGAAATACGCCAGGGAAGGAGCCCGCTGTACCCTGATCCATGTAACCCAGGGAAGGCTGGAAGATCCCGCGGCGTCCGGGGAAGCGAAAAAGGCGTACCTGGCGGAACTGCTCAACCAGAACAAGCGGGCCGCGGAAAAGCTGGGAGCCGATACTCTCTGGCTGGGTTATGTTTCCAGCAATATGCCGGACCTCCCGGAATTCCAGAAACGGCTGGAAACATACTTTACCGAAGAAAAGGTTCAGCTGGCGATTACCCACTGGCGGGGCTCCATGCATCCCAGGCACATCAATACCCACGACGCCGTCACCGGGGCGGTTAAACACCTGCGGGAACAGGGAAACCCCATCAGGCTCCTCTACGGCGAAACTTTCGAAGACCTGGTAGGCTTTATTCCCCAGGCGTACTTTAGCCTGGATGAACAGGAAGTGCGGCAGTGGTTTTCCGCCCTGAAAGAATACCAGGTGTTCCGGGGAGACATTAACGACTTCCCCTACATTCCCTACTATACGACTAACGGAAAAGTCCGGGCCATTGAATCCAACAATAAGGATTTTACGGTTTGTTATATGTACGCCAGCCTGATCGAAAACGGGCTTTTTTAAGGGGAGGAATTCATGGGGAAAGTCTACGTCAGGGTTGATGACCGGCTGATCCACGGACAGACCATTGTCGCGTGGTGCCCCACGCTGGGGATAAAGGAAATTATCGGCATCGACGATGAAAGCGCAAAAAATCCCACGCTCAAATCCATCATGACCATGAGCGTTCCTTCGGGATATAAAACCCACATTGTAACCACCGGCGAGGCCGTGGCCCTGCTCGGCGCCCCCTCCGCCGGCAACCGGCTGGTGATCGTCAAATTCCCTTCGGTGCTTCCCCATATTGCCGGGGCCCTTAAGGACTGCGAGTTCATCATGCTGGGCAATATTTCCAAACGGGCCGGGTCGGTACACAAACTGGGGGGCGCCACGGGGATTTTTTATCTCAGCGAACAGGATGTACAGGACATCGACAATCTGGTTACCCAGGGCTTTACGGTGAATTTCCAGCAGCTGCCAAACACGGCAAAAACCAGCTGGAATTCATTCAGAAAAACTATATAGCAAGGAGAAGAACATGACGATGGCTCAAATTGTTCTGATTGGCCTATTCATCTATCTGGGATCCATAGGTTCAATCGTGGGGAACACCATAGGCTGGTACGCCCTGGGAAGGCCGCTGGTTGCTTCCTTTGTGGTGGGGATCATCCTGGGCGATGTTCCCGCGGCGATGACGGTAGGCATACCGCTGCAAATTATGTACATGGGGAATGTAACCCCCGGCGGTGCGGTAGCCTGGGATCTTTCCTACGCCACCTACATAGGCACCGCGGGAGCGCTGGTCTTCGGAAAAGGCATGGACGTTACCGGGGTGATAGGCCTGGCGGTGGTGTTTGCCGGTATCGGGGGCCTGGTGGGCCAGCTGATGTGGAACCTTTCCTACGCGCTGAACCTGCCTTTAAACCGGATAGCGCATAAATATGCCGCGGCGGGGGCCGTTAAAAAAATGTTTATCCCCAACCTGGTCCTAGGCCAGATTATCGGCTTCCTCTGCCGCTTTATTCCGGCGGTCATCGTCCTTACGTCCATGACCGCCGCTTCCGCTCAAACAGACTTCGCCGCCCTGATTCCCGGCTGGGTTACCACCGCCCTGGGAGTCTTCGGCGGCATGATGGCCGCCCTGGGGATGGGCATCATCCTTTCTTTCCTTTACAAAAAACAGTACCACCTGGTGATTTTTCTGGGAGGCTTTATCCTCGTAACCTA
>JAISBN010000033.1 GCA_031266175.1 Treponema sp.
TTAAACTCTTTCGAATAATTACGCCGTTCTGTGCCCTTTTTGCCCATCTTCTGCTCCTTCTTCTTTGTAGTCCATGCTTATTTTTCTGTCTATCAGATGGGGTAAGGTCCAAAGGCAGGCTAATGGACTGGCTGCGTTTTTTAAAGGCGGAGACGGAAGAGGAGTTTAAGATGGTAACGGAAAAGAACCCCCTGATACACGAAGCGTACTGCAAACTGCAGGTGATGAGCGAAAACGAGGCGAACCGGATGATCTACGAAGCGCGGTTAAAGGCGCAGCGGGACGACTATTCCCGAATGAACGGCGCCCGTCAGAAGGGTCTGCAGGAAGGTATCCGGAAAGGCCGGGAGGAAGGACGCGAGGAGGGCCAGAAGGAAATAATCCTCCGAATGGCTGAACATGGAATGACCAGCAAAGACATAGCCGCCGTTACGCAGGTAAGCGAACAGCACATCAACGATATTCTCAAAGAGAAGATTTAACCCCAAGGGCGGATAGGGCAGCAGTTTGTAAAGCAAATCTTGCTAAAATCGCTTGACTTTTCTCATAGACGACTTATTCGACCTCGCGGTTATTTATAGTTCGCAGGGCTTCGAGCACCCGGTCATAATCCAGGGCATCGACCCGGGCACAGAGGCTTTCCACAAATTCGTCGGCCTCCGGGCCGAAGGTTTTCCCCCGAAGTTCCTCTGCCAGAGTTTCCGCCTCCGCGCTGTTTCCGGCCGCGCAGGCTCCGGCCAGGGCCCGCAGTTTTTCCGCCAGCGTCTCCGGGGAAGCTTCCGCCCTGGATTCCCCCCCGGTTCCGTCAAAGAGGGCGGTCCCCCGCAGGGCTCCGGCCAGGGCTTCCATTTCCCGAAAGACCGCTCCGCTGTCCCGGCGGCAGGGTTCATAATTTCCCTCCCGGGAGGCGCTTTCCAGTTCCAGCGCCTTCCGGGAAAGCTCCCAGGCCCCAATTCCCGCCAGGAGACCCTTGACCGCGTGGAGGGCAAAGGTATAGTCCTTCCAGTTGTCCGATTCCGCCGCCGAGACCGCCAGACCAAGGTTTTTTTCGAATTCCCCGCAAAAGAGCCTCAGGGCATCGGCATATCCTTTCCGGTCGTACCCCACATGGGAAAGGCCTTCCCACATATCAAGGCCCTCTATACCGATTAGCTGGGAGTAGAGAAGGGCTAAATCCATACCGGATACTACCACGGGACGGGAAATAAGGGAAGAACGGCAGCCCATAAAAAGTCACAAAGCCAGGGACCGGATCTAGAGTAATTTGTTTTTTTCCCCTATACTAAAAAGGTCTGAAGACCGGAGCGCCGGAAATCTCCGAAGGGATTTGAGTCCGGTTCAGGCACGGAGGCGTGGATGAAACTGTACAGCCGCGGACAGCTTATCTTTTTTTCCGTCCTGTCCGTGTTACTTGCGGGCACGGCGGTTCTTGGGGCAAGGCGCCTTGCCGGGTGGACTCCTGTCCCGAGGGAAACGGGCGGTTCCCCGGTTTTCGGGGAGCGGGATGCCGGGCGCCCCGCCGGGCAGGGTGCCGGACAGAACGTCCGGTCCTATCCCGCGGCGGATATTCAGCCCTACAGCGCCGGCGAACAGGAAAACATCACCGTTTACGAACAGTATAACGAAGCGGTGGTAAACATCACCACCGAAATAGTGGCAATCAACTGGTTTCTGGAACCGGTTCCCCAAAACGGCGGTTCCGGGTCCGGTTCGATCATCGACACCCGGGGTTATGTGCTTACCAATTACCATGTCATCGAAAGGGCCTACAAGGTGTTCATCAATCTTTTTGACGGTTCCCAGCTGGAGGGGACCGTGGTGGGGGCGGACCCGGAAAACGATTTGGCGGTGGTTCAGTTTACCCCGCCCCGGGGGATCACCCTTAAGACCATCCCCTACGGCGATTCTTCGGTCATCAAGGTCGGCCAGAAAGTCCTGGCCATCGGCAACCCCTTTGCCCTGGAACGGACCCTTACGGTGGGGATTGTTTCGGGCCTGGGCCGGCCTATCCAGATTTCCCGGCAGAACATTGTCCGGGACATGATCCAGACCGACGCTTCCATTAACCCGGGCAATTCCGGCGGCCCCCTGCTGGACGCCCAGGGCCGGATGATCGGCATCAACACTATGATCTATTCCCCCTCCGGCGGCTCGGTGGGGATCGGTTTTGCGGTGCCGGTGAATACCGCCAAACGGGTGGTGGCGGAGCTGATTGAACACGGCAGGGTCCGCCGGGGCTGGATCGACGCCACGGTGGTACAGCTGTTCCCCGCACTGGTACAGTACGCCAAGCTGCCGGTGTCCGAAGGGCTCCTGATTTCCCGGACCAGGCGGAACGGCCTGGCGGAACGGGCGGGCCTTCGCCAGGGCCAGGAACCGGTGCGCTACGGTTCCAGCGTGATCTACCTGGGGGGGGATATCCTGACCATGGCGGACGGTATGAAGACGGCCACCCTGACGGATCTGTACTCCGCGCTGGAAGACAACAAACCCGGCGAACAGGTGGAACTGGAGGTGCTGCGGGGGGGAAGGTCCGTTAAACTGCGGGTTACCCTGGCGGACCGGGAAGAAGTGCTGAACCAATAAGGAGAACCAGGAACCCCATGAAAGACTACCTTGCAAAGTATACCTCTGAACTGAACGGCTGCGTGAAAAATTTTGACGCCGGACAGTTCGGAAAAATTATCGACATCCTGGCGGAGGCCTATAAAAAGGACCGGCAGGTTTTTATCGCCGGGAACGGGGGCAGCGCGGGGAGCGCCAACCACTTTGTCTGCGACTTCGGAAAAAACGCCGTGGACTACAAATCGGGAAAGCGCCGGTTCAGGATTATCTCCGTTTCGGACAACATTGAAAAGTTTTCCGCCCTGGCCAACGACATTTCCTTTGAAGAGACCTTTAGTTTCCAGCTTGGCAACCTGATGAACCCGGAGGATGTGCTTATCATGGTAAGCGCCTCGGGCAATTCCCCTAACGTGGTTAGGGCCTGCGAATTCGCCAAAACCAGGGGGGCGCGGATTATCGCCCTGGCGGGTTTTAAGGGGGGGAAACTTAAGGACTTTGCCGACGCGGCGGTGATCGCGGATCTGCCAAGCTACGAGCAAATCGAGGATGCCCATCTTATTGTGCTCCACATGATCGTGTATTACTTTAAAACCCACCCGGAAGCACTGGGGCTGTAAAACGGAAAGCGGCATGAAGGAATCTCCGCTTAAGCCGGAACCCGTCCTGGCGGTGGATATGGGGGGGTCCAAGTTTATTACGGGCCTTGTCACCGGCGGTGGGGAAATCCTTGGATCCGAACGGCGGCTGTGGACCGAAAGCGCCGCGGGCAGACCCTTAAGCGCCGGGGGAATAAGCGCCGATGTAAAGGCCGCCGTATATGCCCTGCTGGCCGCCTATCCGGAGTGTAAACCCTCCGCCATGGGGGCCGCTATTCCGGGACTGGCGGATCCCCAAAAAGGCCTCTGGGTGGAGGCCAGTTTTTCCGGGATCAGGAACTTTTCCTTTGCGGATATAATGGAACAGGAATTCGGCCTTCCCGTAAAAGTGGAAAACGACGTGAACGCCTGCGCCCTGGCGGAACGGCGCTTCGGCTGCTGCGGGGGACCCGGCTATGAGCCGGTGGACGATTTTATCTGGATCACCGTATCCAACGGCATCGGCGGATGCGTTTTTGCCGGGGGCCGGATCTATGCCGGGGCTTCCGGCAATGCGGGGGAAATAGGCCACATTATCGTGGAGGAAGGCCCCGCCGCCCGGCCCTGCGGGGCGGGGCACCGGGGCTGCGCGGAAATGCACGCCTCCGGCCGGGGGCTGGCAAAAAATTACCTGGCCCTGGGGGGAAGCTGGACCATAGACGGAAAGGAGCCGGACGCGAAAGCCGTCGACGTCCTGGCCCGGCGGGGAGACCGGGCGGCAATTGCCGCATACGAGCTGGAGGGCCTGTACCTGGGCCGGGCCATAGGGGCGGCGGTTAATCTGCTGAACCCCGCCAAAGTGGTGATCGGCGGAGGCGTTTCGTTGGGATACGATTTGTTTAAAGACGCCCTGGACGCGTCCCTGGCGGCCCACATTTACCAAAACGCAAATCCCCGCCTGGGGGTGGAGAAAAGCCCCCTGGAGTACAACGCCGCCCTTCTTGGCGCGACGGCGCTGGCCGGTTAAATCCGCTGAACGTCTTAGAGAGCAACTAACTCATCACCAAAAATACGTTCGATTTTCCGCAACGTTTTTAAGGTGGGGTTCGCGGTCCGCGGATTCTCAAGTTTCTGGTAGACCTGGTACTTTACCCCCATTTTTTCAGCGACATCGGAAAGGCTCATGTTATGGGACGTGCGCTGCTCCCGAAGCCACATGGCAAATGAAAGGCCAGGGTCAAGAGGAATGGCATAGAAATCTTTCTCCCGGGGCATAGGAGGAATATAGAAAACATCACCATGGTCAAGATACGATTCAATAAGTCCGGAGACGGCTTCGGATGCCATATCCTTCGCTTCTTCGAGCGTATTTCCATATGTCATAATCCCATTGCGGAAACCGGGGGATTCAACATACCAACACTTATCCTCGTCAGAATAGGTTATTTTACAGGGAACGGTTTTTTTCATTTTAAACAAGCCTCCTTCATTAAGGAATTGAAAATACCGGGTTTAAGGTCCTCATTACCATGGACTGGCACAGATAAACTGGCGTTTCCTTTACGCATGATGTAGTGGGATCCAGTGATGCGGTCAACCGCCCACCCCTGTTTTTTCAGGAGTTTTACAAAATCCTTACCGCTCATGGTCATAGTATAACATACACCTTATATGGTGTGCTGTCAAGGCATCGCGGGGATCGCTCTTATGGACTTAATTGCCAACGAATAAGAGGAACGTTACATGGGCCGGTACGGCCTCCCTGCCTGGTATTTACCGGAGACCTCTTCGGTTCCACCGGTGGTTTGGCGAGCTTCGGGCATATTAGTACCTCCTGCTCTGGTGTATCCCCGTACCCCGGATATAAAAGCGGTCCGGTCCCAGGGGAACAACGGAGCCTAACACTTCCAGGGGTTCCGTGGTAAGCTCGGCGGGAAAATCCAGCTCCACCGCCACGGCCCCTTCCATAACGGTCCGGGTGTCATAGCCCACCAGCAGATCAAAACTTGTTTTGCCCGGCCCGGCGCTGACATTGGCGGGGCTGCCCTTCCACAGGATATAGCAGTCCCGGTAGAGGAACGGATCGGCGTTTACTTCCCCGTAACTGAACCGATCTTTCAGGGTGTCAAAGCCCGGGGTTTCCGTATATCCCTTAAGAAGCCGGGCCTTGTTTTTTACCGCCGCCGAAGCGTTGGATTCCAGGATACGGTTCAGCTCCCGTTTTGCCGCTTCATCCTGGTATTTGTTAAAAAAATTTCTGGCGGCGGCATAGTGCGAAAGCACCTCGTCCCCGGTAAGGACATACCGGTAGCTGCCCCCGGCATCCACAGGGTGTTCCCGTTCTTCCTTCTCCAGGCCGCTCTGTTCCAGCCCTCCCCGGCTGGCAACCGGCGGGACAAAGCGGATCCCCAAGAAGATCCCCGCCGCCGAGGCGGCAATAATCCCCGCGATAACAAAAGGCAGGGGCCTAAAGCTTACGGCGGTCTTGGGCAAAGGCGGATACAGGGCGGGCAGTTTTCCCCCGGCAAGCCATACCGCCAGTTCTTCGGTTCCGCCGTATTTCCTGATGATTTTAAGGGCCTTTTTTGCGGCGGCATTGCCCGGTTCCAGATCCTGGATATCCAGATAGAGATCCAGGGCCTTCTCCGTTTCACCCCGTCTTAAAAAAAGAGCCGCCAGGCCCAGGAGAGTCATGGGATCCCGGAATTTGATATTCTTCGCCCTGGTAAAATAGGTTAGGGCGCCCCCAAAATCGCCGGCGTACAGGCAGGTTAATCCAAGGATATGATGAAAGCTGAACGAATCATGGTAATGGAAGATCTCCCCTTCAAGCAGTTTAATGGAGTCATCGTATTTTCCCCTCCGGGTAAGGGTAACGGCTTTCTTCAGTATGGGGTCGCGGATCATGGACTTAGGGGATACCGTACTTTTCCTTGATCCTGGAAATAAGCAGCCCCAGGGCGGAAAGTTCGTCATCCGGTACCAGCGCCCCGGAACTGATATAGCCGTCCAGCTTTGCCACCAGATCCCGCAGGACGATCAAATCGGTCCGCATGGACTGGGAAACATCCCCCTCTATCTTTGAACTTTCCCGGATCAGGGTGGACAATTCGTCCGGCACATTGCTGCTTACAACAAAACCTTCTTCGTCCTCCGACGCGAGGACAATGGATATGAACCGGCTTTCCCCCCGGCTGATGACCGACGGCTCGTAGTAATAACAAACCGCCGAATCCTCTATGGAATAGGGGAGCAGATTAAAATTTCTTCCCGCGGCAAAGGGAAGTTTCCAGGGAACGTCGTTGAGCCGTTTCCAGTTGGCAAAGTGGACAAGGTCGGGCCTGGTAATGTTCTCGCCGCCGATGCTCCCCATCAGGGCAAGCCGGCTGTTTTTGGAAACCCAGTACAGGTCGCCGGCCCCGGTTTCGATAAGGGTCTCCGAGCTAATCTGCCGCCGGTCGGTAAGGAAATGGGCGGCGGTTCCTTCGCCCAGGGTGGTATCGAGCAGGAAGCGGAGGCCCGCCTCTACGGGCCGCTCCCCCCTGTTGGTAATGGCAATGGTTATCCGGATGCCGTTGGTCAGGGAAGACGAACCGGTTCTGATGAACGAAAAATCTTCGGTCACCGTCAGAAAGGAGGATTCAAAAATCAGGGCGGGATTTACCGGAGTGCCCCCCAGGGTGGTTTTAAACGAAGCGGATTCTCCCAGACGGTAGTTTCTGTTGTTGGCCAGGAGGGCAAGGAAACTGGTCCGGGGATCCTGATCCATAAAAAAGGGAACGTACTGCTCCCGGGCAATATCGGTCATAAAGTACAGGGAAAAACGGCCGGTGTTTTCGTTGATCACAAGCCGTATCCTGCCGTCGATATATTCCGCGGCTTCCACCCGGAACGAACAGACCGCGGTGACGGCAAGCAGCAAGAGAAGTTTTTTCATATATCCTCTCCGTTCAGGCGGCGGTTCAGGGCGTTGCTCAATTCCAGGGCCGCGGCCTTTAATTCCATCAGCCGCAGGGCCTTTTCCGTATTTGTCAGGGGTTTGGGAGCATCCGCCCCCGGCACCGCTATGCCGCTGCCCCGCAGTTCCATCAGGGCGGCGTTGGCCTCGTTCAGGCTGGCCTCCAGGGCGGCAATGCGGATTTCCGCCGCGGCAAGCTGGCTCTGGTAATCGCCGTCCGCATCGGACAGAACCGGACCGTTTGCCAGCATTTCCGCAATCCGCTGCTGGTAGGCGGCGATGGTCTGATCGTAGGTTTTTTCCCTCGCCTGGTATTCTCCCATGGTTTTAAGGGATTCTTCATGGCTCCACTTAAGGATTGCCAGTAATTCGGCTTCGATCTTTTTTTGGTTGATAAGTTCCAGCCGGTAAGCGGCGGCTTCGTACTTAACGCTGGAAGGGTACTTTTCCACCACCGTGGAAAAGGCATCCGCGGCGTTGTCCAGCCGGCCCAGGGCAAGCAGGGATTCCCCCATCCAGTACCAGGAAGCGGCCCTGCGGGCCGTATCGGCCTCGGGTAGCCGGCCAAGGTAATCCGTCAAGGTAACCAGGGCTTCCTCATGACGGCCCAGATAAAAAAAACAGCGTCCCCGGTGGTAAGGCGCTTCGGCGCTCCATTTGGCCGAAGGGTCGGCTTTTTCCAGGGCATCCAGATCCAGAAGGGCCTGGCCGTAGTCGCCGGAGGATATTTCCGCCAGGGAAATCCAGTACATCGCCTCGGGAACGGGGCCCGCAAGCCGCAAAAGGGTAAGCGCCTCGGAGAATTTACCTTCGCCGTAAAAGCTGATCCCCGTTCTAAGAAGTTCTTCCGGCGATGTAGAACGGTTTTGGGCAAAAACCGGGATAAAAGGGGAACAAACCAGGAAAACAAGAAACAAAAACAGGTTTCTTTGTATCATTACCACCTCGTCACTACGATTTTCGGTATTACCGGAACGCTTCTATAGGAAATGATACCCCCTTGCCCACCCCTTGTAAAGAACGTAAAAAATGGTATACTAATATACCCAAGGGATGGACGCTGAAAAAACGGTCGAAGGGCTCATTCAAAAAGCCTATGCCAGTCTGAAAATTCCGGATGCCGAAGGGGCTCGGTTTGCTTTGAATGAAGCGCTGAAACTTGACTTTGAGCACCCGGAGGTTGTGTACGCGCTGCAATGCCTTTCATGGTGGCTTGAAAGGCTCAAGGGTTCCAGCTTTAGCGGAAACCAGAGTTCCGGTTTTAGCGGAAACCCGGCCTATGAGAACGGCGGCTATATCCTTTCCCAGTGGAAAAGTTATTACAGCTTTTTGGAGCGTATAGGCGGACAGGCCGCATATGATTCCTGCCGGTATGCGGTAAAACATTTTGTTTTTTCCACGGCCCTGGGTTTTTTTGAAGACCTTCTGGGCGGCGGGGAAAATCAGCATGATCCGCTTCTGCTCCTCCAGGTGGGGCGGTGTTACAAGGGAGTCGGTAATTTCGAGGAAGCCCTTAAATACCTGGAACAGGCGGCGCGGTTTAAAAGGGAGGACGGCGAAACCCTTTCCGAACTGGCGGACGTCAACGCTCTGCTGGAAGAAACCCGGGCGGCCAAGGCTTTATTCAGGGAGGCGTTTTTTATCGATCCCCAGGGGATAGAGATCAGAAACATGGATTCCGAGCTGATCCTCCGGCTGGCGGACAGGGTGCGGGATTTAGGCTACGGCGGGCAGGAGCTGCTTGAATGGATACCTATTTACGGAACCCTGTACGGCGTATTTTCCGTAAAGCGGGAGCTCAAGCTTGCGGAGCTGGGAAAACTGAAGCAGTCGATTTTTGTCCTGGAAAACGAAGTCCGGGGAAAAAGCGGCCCGGGGGAGCTTTTAATCCCGAAGCTGATCAACCGGTATTTGTGGCTTATCGATCACTACGAGAATATCAGTGCGGAACCGGCGCTCATGGAAGAGACCATGCTGAAAATAAAAATACTGGATCCTGCCGTATATGAACGGTACAGGAATTAAAAGCCCCTAATGCTTTTTATAGGAGAGGGAAATGACAGAAGTTGCTGAAAGCCAGGCGGTTGTTTTACCGCTTCTTAAAAATGTTCAGGAGATGCTCAACGAGGAAAAATGGACCCGGGCGGCGCTCAGCAATTATTCAACCGGACAGTTTAAGGAGCTGGACGTTCTGTTGAAAGAGGCCAGGGAAGCCAAAATATACGACGAACTGAAACAGCTCTGCGACGAACATCTGGTCCATACCAAGAACAGCATTATCGCCCTGTACCTGTCGGGGATGATTGCCCTCTCCCGGCAGCTTATTGACGACGCAGTCCTGGTGAACCTGGTTACGATTTTTGTGGATAACCACAAATGGGGCATAGTCCGGTACCTCTGCGAAAGGATTCTGGATTACGGGGAGTCAAAATTCGCCCTGCGGACCCTGGCGGAGTGCTGCAAAAACGAAAACGAGGAAGAGCCCATCATCGGCATCTGGGAACGGCTTGTCAAGGCGGACTACGAGGAAGCGGATATTGCCAAGGCCCTGGCGGAACACTACGAAAAGCTTAATGATGCCGAAACGGCGGTGGATTATTACAAAAAGGCCCTGCACCGGTATATCAACAAGGGAGTTTTTGCCAATGTTCGGGAGATCTGGGCCAAGCTGATTGAACACTGCCCGGAGGACATCGACTTTTTTCTGCACGTGGAAAAACGGCTTGCCAAAAATGTCAGCGAAGACAAGGCCGTGCTCCTGCTGGAGGATGTTTTTGCGTCCTGCAAAAAGCGGGGCGAAATCGACACCGCCATCGGCCTTTTAAAACTGATCCTTCAGTACGACGAGCGGGATTCCCTGGCCCGCAGGGAAATCACCGAATGTTTCCGGCTGAAGTACGCGGATCACAGCCAGCTTGAGGAATATATCAGAATATCAAACCTTACCCAGAACTGGCGTAATGTCCGGGAGGCGATTACCGATTTTGAAAAACACATCGCCTTTGACAAGGGCAGTTTTGTCTTTCACCGTACCTGGGGGGTGGGCCGGATCGCGTCCATGCAGGGCGACGAGATCGTGGTGGATTTTGCCAAAAAACGGAGCCATCCCATGTCCCTGAAGATGGCGGTTAACGCCCTGCAGACCCTGTCGAAGAACCATATCTGGGTACTTAAGGCCACCCAGAAAAAGGAAAAGCTCCACGAACGGGTCAAAAACGAACATTCCTGGACCCTCAAAACAATCATCAAAAGCTTCGGCAATTCCTGCGACCTTAAGCGCATTAAAGCGGAACTGGTGCCTTCGGTGCTCTCCGCCGGGGAATGGACCGGCTGGAGCGTCAAGGCCCGGGAAATCCTTAAAACCGATCCCATTTTCGGGGTAAGCCAGGACAACATCGACAATTTTACGGTCCGGGAAAGGCCCATCAGCATAGAAGAGAAGCTCTACAACGAATTCAAGGCCCAGAAAAATTTCTTTGACCGCATCGATATCCTTAAGGATTTTGAGTCCCAGAAGGAAGCGGAACTGGATTCGGAATTTTTTAACGAAATGTTCGGCTATTTTACCGGCTATCTTCGATCCTACAGCCAGGTTAACGAGCAGATTATAGCCTCCTACCTGCTGGTAAAGGAACTGGCGGGAAGGCATCCCCACATGGAAAAGAGCCTGACCGCCGGCTTTGAGGAAATTTTCAGAAACATCGAGGACTTAACCGGTATCTTCCTGAACCTGAAAGATACCCGGCTTAAGGAAGAATTCCTCCTCCAAATCAAGCTCTTTATACCGGAATGGCCCGATATCTATGTCCGCCTTTTTCCCCATGCCATGCTGCCGTCAATCATCAACAGTCTGGAAAGGGAAGGATACGAGGACAAGCTGACGGCGATGATCCAGAACTGCTTTGAACATTACCGCGATTTCCGCGAAGCGGTGGTATGGTTTTACAAAAATGTCAAACCGCCCCGGTGGTTTGCCGACGCCAATATCAGCGAAGAAAAAAAGCTCATTACCCTTATCTATATTCTGGACATAACCTACCGGGATATTGACAACCACCGGGATACCGCCGAAAACCGCAAGACCAACAAACAGGTCTACGCCATTCTTTTTACCGAAGGCCTGATTGAATCCTTTATCGCCGGCGCGGACAGGGATACGGTGCTCCGTATTTATACCCTGATTAACGACGTCAAGGATCTGGATCCGGCGGACAAGTTTAAGCTCCGGAACAGTATCCAGGAAAGGGACCCGGACTTTAAGTTTTCGGGCGAGACGGAAAAAAAGACCTTCAGGGCCCTTTTGGTTACCGCCGCAAAATACGAAGAAAAGCAGCGGGAGCTTGCCCGTATTATGGATGTGGAAGTTCCCGCCAATTCCAGGGAAATTGCCTTTGCCCTTTCCCTGGGGGATCTCCGGGAAAACGCCGAATACAAGGCCGCCAAGGAAAAACAGGAAATCCTTAATTCCACGGTGGCAAAACTCAAGGATGAAATCGAACGGGCCCAGATTTTTGATCCCGGCACGGTAAGCGCCGAACGGGTTTCCTTCGGCGCCCGGGTACTGCTGGCCAACAGGAGCGCCGGCACGGAGGAAGAATTTACCATCCTGGGCCCCTGGGAATCGGATCCGGAACATAAAATAATCTCCTACCTTTCCCCCTTCGGGAGTACTATACTTAATAGAAAAATAGGGGAAGAATTTGAATTTTCCTTTAATCAGGGTAATCAGGGCAAAAGGGCCGGGGATGATGAAAAAGTAATGTACCTGGTAAAAGAAATAAAAAAGGTCCTTTAAGGGGGCGTACATTGAAAAAAGCAAACAGGCCGGTAACCGGAAAGCCATGCCGGAACAGGAAGCTGGCGGCGGCCTTCTTTTTTTTATTTCCGGGTGTTTTTTCCCTTTTCGCCCAGGAATCCAAGGATGTGGTCCTTGTGGTCGACACTTCCGCCAGCATGTCTTCCTACTATAACGAGGTGGGTACCTACCTTACCGGTCCCTTTCTGGCGGAAAACGTTACCCTTAACGATACCCTGCATATTATTTCGTTCGGTTCAAAGCCCCGGTTTGAGATTGCCCGGCGGATCCTTGAACAGGGGGATATTGAAACGGTCAGCGGCAGGATATGGCTGCTCTATCCCCTGGAACCGGCTTCGGATTCCGCGGGGGCCTTGTCCTACGCGGAACAGTATGTAAAAAGCAGTATCCCCGGCGGCCGGCCCAAAAAAGTCTTTTTGATCAGCGACGATAATCTGGAAAATCTGGTCCAGGCTTCCGTACCCCGGTTCAGGGCCGGCGGCGCGGAACTGGTCTTTATTAAGGCGGCAGGCCGCATCGCTGCCGTCGGGAACGGGCGGGAAAACCCGGGCGCCGGAAACAGGGGCGGAACTCCCCGGGAAAATCCCGCAGCTCTCCCCCGGGGAACGGGCGGGGAAACCCGGACGCCGGAAACAGGGGGAACCCCCGCGGCCCCGCCGGAAACGGGCGTCCCTAATCCGGCGGCGGAAAATGTTCCCCCGGCCGGCGGGCCCGCCCCGGAAACGGACAGTCCCGGAACCGGGACTCCCCCGGCGGGAGGACCGGTGATCACCGGCGGCGGGGAAACGGGGAACGGATCAAATAACGGCGTTTCCGTAACGGACAACCCGGTAAGCCCGCCGCTGTATAACGGTTCTTCCGGCAATGCGGGGATTACGGCCCTTCCCCTGCCCCTCTTAATCGCGGGCCTGGCGCTGCTGGTAATCCTTGCCCTGGTCATTTTTATGAAGGCCCGCAGCCTTCACGCGTCCCCCAACAAGGTGATGGCTTCCGCCGGTTCCGCGGACAGAACCGCCGCCAGCAATGCCGAACTGCTTAACAGTTTCGCGACTAAACAGGCGGAGGCGGCCCTGCAGGGGCCCCAGCGCCGTTACCATTACCGGGACGACTCAAACCAGTTCCTGACCAATCCGGCGATGTTAAATCTGTTTGTGGAGGAACAAAATACCGCCATAGGCAGGCGGAACGTGCATACCCTTAAAAAGGGAAACAGCTATACCGTGGGCGGGGGCAATTCGGATTTTCTTATTTTCCTGGTTTCCGTTCCCCCCAGTATCGGCCAGATCTATTTTGACGGAAGCAACTGTACCTTTACTCCCCTAAAGCCAAAATATTTCCCCGACATCGGCTCCGCTCCGGTCCGCGAATGTATCGGAAAAACCATACGGGTCCTGTCCGATAAAAACTACGAACTGTTTTTCCGTTTTGAGCGGTTCAAAGATCCTCTGCTTGTACTGAATCAGCTGCTTCACTCGATTGCCCTTCCTGAAGCTCCGGGGGCTCCTCCCCCGCGGTAGCGGGAGCCGGCGGTTCTTCTGCTGCCGGAAGGCCCCATTTTTCCAGCAGGACCAGGGATTTCCGGGAAAGGCTTCCGTGTTTGGGGTCCGTCAGGTTCCGCACTTCTGCTACAAGATCACGAAAATCATTGTTCAGGCAGATGTCCAGGGCATAGGATTTTTCCACCACCCCGCCCCCGGCAAAAAAGCGGCGGGCCAAACTTTTAAGATCTTCGGACTTTGCCCCCCCCAGGATCCGGAGAAAGCCGTTATAGAGGGTCGTCTGGTTTTTCGCCTTTGCTTCGTCCAGTTCCGCAATAACCGCCGAAGCGTAATCCCCGGACGTACCGGCCAGAAGCATTTCCGCCGCGTTGATCCGTATGCGATCGCTGTTCTTCCGCTCCTTAAAAAGTTCTTCCAGAACTTTTTCCGTTTCGCCGCCGCCTATGGCGCCCATGGCTTTTATGGCTTCATCCCGGACGGCGGGAACATCGTCGTTTTCTGAGCGGAACCGCAGGTAGGGAACCGCGGCCCGCAGCTTTCGTTCCCCCGCGGCTTTCGCGGCGGCGATCCTGGTCCTGTAATAGGAATCCCGGAAGGCTTCGATAATGGCCGCATCCGCCTCGTCGCCGGAAAAAGGCCCCAGGGAAGCGATGGCGGTGGAACGGACATTGGGATCCCGGGCGGAAGAAGCCTTGATAAGCGCGGGAAGCCCCTCGGGAGCCGCGGTTTTTGCCAGCGCTTCCAAGGCGGACATACGGAGGGGCGCCCGTTCATCCTCATTTTCCGCGATGGAAACCAGAAAACCGGCGCACTCCCGGGCCCCCGTATCCCCCAGGGCGGTGATAATAAGACGGCGGTTCTCATCGCCCACGTCACGGTTGGTATAATAGTCAACCAGATATTCGGCGGTTTCCCCTGCCCCTCCCTTCCCGGCGCATCTTCCCAGGGACCGGATGGCGGCGGAAAGGAAACGGTTTTCCTCGCCGTTCAGAATATCCTGAAGCGGTTCCCCGGCTTCCGCGGCCCGGACCTTGCCCAGATAATCTATGGCGGCGTTGACGGTTTCGGCGGTTTCATAATCCCGGTTCCCGATGGCTTCCAGGGCCCGTTCTTCAAGGCCCTGTTTCTCCCGGTCGCCGAAAAAACTAAACATCCCCGAAAGGATCAAATGGTTTTTTGTTTTTTGGGCCAGGGCCAGCAGTTCGCCGTCCAGGGAATCGTTTTCTCCGGCCTGTTCGCTCCGCAGGGTTTTGATAAGGGCCGCTATTTCGGAATCCGTTCCGTACCGGATAATCTGCCGCCGCTGTTCGTCTATCGAGCTTAAGGAAGAGACCGGGGGCTGAAGGGCAGCCTGGGGCTCCGCCGGCGGAGAGGGGGTTTCTTCCTGGGCGGCCAGGGAAAGGGCCAGCAGGACCATACAAAGACAGGGAACATATTTTTTCACAGAGAACCTCCGCCGCGGTAGCGGCGTAAAAAATTTTCCTTAAAGGCGCTAAATCTATTTTCTTTGATTGCCCGCCGGGAATCAAGCGCCAGGGTATTAAGAAACGAAAGATTATGGTAACTGGCCAGCATGGAACAGAGTATCTCCCGGGTTTTAAAAAGATGCCGCAAATAGGCCCTGCTGTAGGTTTGACAAACCTTACAGGTGCATAGTTCATCTATCGGCCCAAAATCCGCGGCGTTTTCGGCTTTTTTCACCGAGAAAGGGCCGTCATGGGTAAAGAGGCGTCCGTTCCGTCCGGTCCTGGTGGGCAAAACGCAGTCAAACATGTCGATGCCTTCTTCAATGGCCCACAGGATATATTCGGGGGTACCTATACCCATAACATACCGGGGCTTTTCATCCGGCAGAAGCCGGGAGCTAAAGGCAAGATACTCCCGGAAGAGATCTTCGTTTTCGCCCACCGAAAGGCCGCCGATAGCTATGCCCGGCGTATCCGTTTCCAGCGCTCCGGCGGCGCTTTCCTCCCGCAGATCCCTGAAAAAATTCCCCTGGACGATGGAAAAAAGGGCTCCCCGGTACCCTTCCTCCGCTGCGGCAAGCCAGGCGGTCCGGGCCCTGGCAAGCCAGGTTTTTGTCAGCTCCAGGGCGCTGCGGGCTTCCTTTTTATCAATGCCCCAGGGAGTACAGACGTCCAGCTGCATTTGTATATCGCTGTTCAGCGCCGCCTGAATTTCGACCGCCTTTTCCGGGCTGAGCATATGGCAGGAACCGTCGATGTGGGACCGGAACATCACCCCTTCGCCGGTTATTTTACGAAAGGGGGCCAGGGAAAAGATCTGAAATCCCCCGGAATCGGTTAGATAATTGCCCTTCCACCGGGTAAATTCGTGGAGCCCCCCCGCGGCGCCGATAATGCCGGGACCCGGCCGGAGGTACAAATGATAGGTATTCGCCAGGATGATGGAAAAGCCTATTTCTTCCAGGTCTTCGTTGGAAAGGGCCTTCACCGTACCGTTGGTTCCCACGGGCATAAAAACAGGGGTTTCCACCGTCCCGTGATTCAGGGCAAGCAGGCCGGTCCGGGCCCTGGATGAGGAGTCCCTGGCGGTTACGGAAAAGATGCCGTTCATGTCCGGGCATGCCGCAAAAGCAGGAAACCGGCGGCGGTACAGACGAATACCGGAATCCAGGCTCCAAGAACCGGCGCGAGCAGGCCGGCCCTGGCGCTCATCATACTGATCATTTCCACCACATAAAATATTACCGCCGTTCCCAGGCTTGCCAAGAGGCTTAACAGCAGTATGTTTTTCTTGAACCGGCCGCTTACGGTCAGGGACAGGAAAATCACCACAAAGGATACCGCGGAAAAAGAAAAACGGTGGTAATAGTCGGTCTGGGCCGAAGCGTAGGGAAGCCCCGCCCTTTTTAAATCCTTAATAAGCCGGGCCGTGTCCCGGGCATTCAAATCCTCGGGCATGACCGAACTCCGCCTGAAAGTCTCGGGGTCTTCGTTGTATTTTTCCATATTCCCGGCAGGCCGGGGTTTAAAAAACCCTTCGTCCCATTCATAAACCAGGGGATTTGAAAACGCCCAGGAATCTCCCTGCCAGGCAGCCCGGCTGGAATATACCACGGAACGGAGACTGTACTCGTCATCCAGTTCTACGATCGTTACTTCGTTGATGGCCTCCGATAGGGTATCGTAATAATCTACCAGATAGACAAGCTTCCCCCCGTTCAGTTTAATAACGATATTCGAAAGGGCGCTGTCATTGGTATGGAGCAGTTCCCGGCTTAGTTCGTTTTTTCTTCTGAGCGAAGGAATAACCGCCCGGTCTTCAAAAAAAAAGGCAAACAGTGAAGAAACGACACCCAGCACAATAAGGGGCAGGCAAAAGCGCCCGTAGGGCGTACCCGAACCAAGTACAACGGTTAGTTCGTTTTTTGAGCTCAGATCCCCCAGGGTATAGGCGGACGCAAAAAGCAGGGAAACCGGCAGGGCGTAGAGAAAACTTTTCGGAACAAAGTACAGGGAAACCTTCAGTATTGTAAAAATCCCCGCCCCGTTATCCAGGTACCGGGTTAGGTGAAGAAATAAATCAATCAGGATAACCAGCATCATAAAAAGGGCCAGGGCCGAAAGAAAGATAGGCAAAAACTGCTTTACGAGATAGCGGTCCATAATCGTCATACAAAAACCCGTACCACCGTTAAAATCAAGCCCCCCGCAATGGCAAGTATATTGGGAAACCACATGGACCAAAAGGGAGAAAAGCCCCGCATGCCCAGATCCTGGCCGGTAAGCAGCAGCGACCAATACAGGGCGGCGATGCAGATCCCGGCGATAAAGCCCACGGTTTGGCCGCTTTTACGGGCCATAAGCCCGATGGAAACCGCCGCCAGGACAAAGGAAAGCGCTCCAAAGGGGATGGAAAATTTTTTATAGTACTCAAGCCGGTAAATGGAAAGGCTTCTGTCCCGAAGCATATCCCGGGCGGTATCGATCATGTAGGCCAGATCGTCCACGGTGTTTTCAATCCTGTTGTTTTCATTGTTTCCTTCCCGTAAAGCCTGTTCCACCTTGAGGGTTTCTCCGGTAATTTTACGGTATTCGGCTTCCATGGTCTGCGACAGGGTCAGCCGTTTTTCCTGTATTTCCTTTTTAACGTCCACGGAGCTCATTTCCCGGGGACCCGCCGCGTAAACGGCCTGGACCAGATCATCCCGGGGTACAAGGTATTTCAGGGACAGGGCGGAAGCATAATCATAATCCTGTTTTAGGTTTTCCTTTCCCGACTGCAGAAAAGCCCTTTCCAGGTTGATGCTGAGTTTTCCGTCTGCCATATCCTCAAGTTCGGCCCGTTTCGCGATGATAAGCCGCCGTTCTCCTTCGGCGGTTCTGTCGATGATGAGGATGTCCTCTATCGTTTTGTCCGATACGGGACCGGTGATTACCACGGAATTTTTAAACCGTTTGATCGAATTGGCCTCCAGTTCCAGCGCCGGAGAGGAAATCAAAATACGCCGGTACAGCCGCGAAAACTGAACGGTTCCCGCCGGCAGCAATATGTCGTTGGCAAGAAAGGAAAAGAGGGAAATCAGCGTCCCCACCGCGACGGCGGGAAAAAAGACAACCCTGTAGGAAAAACCCGAACTTAAGAGCACCAGAATTTCATTGTCCGAACTCAGCCTGCCGATGGTCATAAGGGTGCCGGTCAGGCAGGCAAAGGGGGAAGCCATGGCAATGATCGAAGGCAGGGAATACAGGACCAGAAGGGCCACCTGATGTACGGGCACCCGTTTTTCCAGGATCTCCCGGGCCATGAGGAGAAGCTGGTTGACGAAAAAAATAAAAAAGAAAAACAAAAAACAGACGCTAAAGGTAAAAAGAATTTCCCGGGCTATATAGAAAAAAACGGTTTTTGAGTAAAACCCGCCCCGCGGAGATTGTTCCATGTTCCGTTCAGGATCCCGCCGCCCGGGCCGTACCGGTGGACCCGAAACCTCCCCCGCTCCGGGCGGTCCCGCTGGGAGCGTCCGTTTCTTCCAGCAGCACCCGGGGGGCCGGAGCGAATACCACCTGGGCAACCCGGTCGCCGTTTTGTACGGTAAAGGGCTCCCTCCCCAGATTGACCAGCAGTACTTCCAGTTCCCCCCGATAGTCGCTGTCGATAGTGCCCGGCGCGTTCAGTACCGTAACGCCGTGGCGCAGGGCAAGGCCCGACCGGGGCCGGATCTGGGCTTCCCAGCCCGGGGGAATTTCCAGCGCCAGGCCGGTGGGAATCTTAGCCCGTTCCCCGGGATCGATAACAAGATCCGAAGGGATATGGGCTTCCAGATCCGCGCCGGCCGCGCCGGCGGTGGCATACCGGGGAAGACGGACCGCCGGATCCATGCGGCATACCTTGACGGCGGTATCCGGCACGGTTAAAACCGGCGGCGGGGCCGGGAATCCCTGCCGGGGCCGTCGTTCCGGGGCCCGTCATAACGGCCATCGCTTCTGGCGGCGGGCATATCGGACGCCCCGTCGGGATCAACCGCGTCGATGTAGGAAAGGTTAAGACGGCCCATCTTGTCGACTTCCACGAGCTTAACGGGAATTTCCTGTCCCTCCTTAAGAATATCCGTTACCTGGGCAATCCGCTGCCGGGAAAGCTTGGAGATATGGACCAGTCCTTCCTTACCGGGAAGTATTTCGACAAAGGCCCCGAATTCCATGATCCGCTTAACCACGCCGTTATAAATCCGCCCCGTTTCGGGATCCGATACAATGCCCATGACGGCGGCCTTGGCTTCTTCCGCGTCCTTGGCTTTTTTGCCGTAAATGGTAACCGTTCCGTCGTTTTCCGTATTGATCGTCACGCTGTACTGTTCGCAGAGGGCTTTGATGTTCTTGCCCCCCGGCCCGATAAGGGCGCCGATCTTGTCCACTTCGATCTTCATGGTGACAATCTTGGGAGCAAATTCGCTGATCGTCCCCGAAGGGCGGCTAATCGTCTGATTCATAATGGAAAGGATGTGAAGCCTTCCCCGCCTTGCCTGCTCCAGGGCCTGGGACATAATTTCCGCGGTGACCCCGGAAATCTTGATGTCCATCTGGAAACCGGTGATGCCGTCTTCGGTACCGGCCACCTTAAAGTCCATGTCCCCCAGGTGATCTTCCTCGCCCAGGATGTCGGAGAGCACCGCGTAGCGGTCCCCGTCGGTAACAAGACCCATGGCAATGCCCGCCACGGACTTTTTCATGGGGACCCCGGCGTGGAGCATCGAAAGGGCGCCCCCGCAGACCGACGCCATGGAAGAGGAACCGTTGGATTCCATAATCTCCGAAACGACCCGGATCGTATAGGGAAATTCCTCCTTGGAGGGAACCATGGCGGCCAGGGATCTCCGGGCCAGGTTACCGTGCCCGATCTCCCGGCGGCCCGTACCCAGGCGGCGCACTTCGCCCACCGAATAGGGGGGAAAGTTGTAGTGGAGCATAAAGTTTTCCCGCTTGTCCCCCTCGATGTCGTCGTAGATCTGTTCGTCAAACACCGTGCCCAGGGTAGTAACCACTAGGGACTGTGTTTCGCCCCGGGTAAAGAGGGCCGAACCGTGGGTCCGCTTGAGGAGCCCGATTTCACAGGTAATGGGCCTGATGTCTTCGGTACCCCGCCCGTCTACCCGCTTTCCCTTGTCAAGGATGGAAGAACGGAGAATCCGGTACTGCATATCCTCGAACAGGGCGTCGAAAAGTTTTTTCTGGAATTCGTCTTCCAGCTGGGGGGCGTATTTTTCCGCCAGCTCCGCCTTCACCGCCTTTACCACGTCCCGGCGTTTTTCCTTGGTAGGCTCAAAGCAGGCCTGTTCCAGTTTGGGATACGCTTCGCCGTGTATGGCGTCGCGGTTTTCCAGCACATGGGTGTCGGGAGCCAGGGCAAGTTTTTGTTTCCCCGCCAGGGCCCGGAGCTTTTCCTGAAGCTCGCAGAGCTCGATGATCACCCGGTGGGCCGCTTCCAGGGCCCGGACCATAAGCTCTTCCTGTACTTCGCTGGCGCCGCCTTCAACCATGGTAATACCGTCTTTGGTACCGGCCACCACAATTTCCAGATCGGATCTTTCAATCTCGTCATAGCTCGGATTAACAACCAGCTCGCCGGCCAGGGCGCAGACCCGAACCCCCGCGATGGGACCGCCGAAGGGGATGTCCGAAATATGCACCGCCGCGGAGGAAGCGATAATCGCCAGAATATCCGGGGGATTGGTCTGATCCGCCGAAATGGTGGTGGGCACCACCTGTATTTCCCGGCCAAAGCTTTTGTCAAAGAGGGGGCGCATGGGCCGGTCAATCAGCCGGGAAACCAGGACTTCCTTGTCCTTGGGCCGCCCCTCCCGCTTGATAAAGCCGCCGGGGATTTTACCCGCGGCATAGTACTTTTCGTTGTAATCCACCGTCAGGGGCACATAGTCCAGCCCTTCTACCGAATCGGAAGAAGCGCAGACCGTGGCGATTACCGCCGAACCTTCATATTGGGCAAAAACAGAACCGTTGGCCTGTTTCGCGATCCTGCCGGTTTCGAGGATCAACTCCTTACCGGCAATGGTGTGGGTTACCGTCTGCATCATTTACGCAGGCCCAATTCCTTGATCAGGGACCGGTACCTTTCCAGACCCACCCGCTGCAGGTATTTTAACATCCGGCGGCGCTGACCCACCAGGATTAAAAGCCCCCGCTGGCCGGATTTGTCTTTTTTGAATCGTTTGCAGTGCTCCGTTAACTGGTTGATTCTTTTTGTTAACAGGGCGATTTGAACTTCCGAAGCGCCGGTATCTTTCTCGTCTTTACCGAACTTTACGATGGTGGAAGTTACCTCTTCTTTGTTTAAAGCCATATATTCTTACTCCTTGAAACCACGATTAAAACACTCCGCCGTTTCCACGGCCCTGCCCAGAAGTTTTTCCGCCTCCGCGCTTCTGCCTTCCCGAAGGGCCGCCCGGATCCTGCTGGAACTGACCGGAAGCCCCCCTTCCATGACGGGCTCAACGATTTCCACTTCAATGCCCCGCTCGTTTCCCAGGGCTTTAAAGGCCGGAGCGCCGGTATCCCGGCGGTATCCGCAGCGGAAACCGGCCCCCACCGCGATATACGCGGGATTAAGAAAGCAGCGCAGCGCTTCCATGAAAGACCTTCCGTCCATTGTACTAAAATCCCGGGAAAAGTCAATGATCACGCAAAGCTCCGCCCCGCAGCCGCGGATCAGGGCGAGTTTTTCCTCAAAACCGGTAATATCCCCCTCAAAGGAGCCGGGGCGGGCGATTTTTTTGGGGTTCTCCCGGAAGGTAACCACCGCGGGCAGCAGTTCCGGCGCTTTCGCGGTAATTTTACCTATCAGCGTCCGGTGGCCCCGGTGAACCCCGTCAAAGACCCCGATGGTAAGGGCGGTTGAACGGGGATCCGGCGGACGATGCTTCAAATCCTTCCAGTCAACAAGATCCATAGTAAGAGGGAGTATACCGGTTTTTAGGGAATTGATCCCTACTTCAGGCAGCGCTGTACCACGTCAAGCGGAAGCTTAAGCGCCCGGGAAATCTGCTCCGGGTTCATGCCGAAGTCCGTAAGGTTTTTGACGCTTTCCGCAAGGCCCTTTTCCAGACCTGAGCCTATCCTAAAGTTTGTGTAAATAGCCATAGACCGGTAAGATACCGGAGGGAGAACTTATGGCCGAACGAGCGAAGAAAGAGAAAGACCAGTGGGACCTGGTGCTGGACCAGATCGACTTTAAAGGGCTGACCCAGGATGAAGTCCTCGGGCAGGACGGGCTGGTAAAGCAGCTTACCGGAAGGCTTTTGCAGCGGGTGCTTGAGGCCGAAATGGACGGCCATCTGGGTTACCAGAAGCACGGCAACTCGGGGGATAATTCGGGGGACAGCCGGAACGGGTACAGCGAAAAAACCGTGCTCACCGGGAACCAGGAGATGACCGTACCGATACCCCGGGACCGGAACGGGACCTTCGAACCGCAGATACTTCCCAAATATCAAAAACGAGTACCCCTGTTTAACGACCAAGTTATCTCGATGTATTCCTTCGGGATGACGGACCGGGACATCCGGAGCCATATCAAGAAAATCTACAACGCGGATGTCTCGCCTGAGCTGATAAGCAACATTACCGACGCCGTGCTGGAGGAGGTGAAGGAATGGCAGAACCGTCCGCTGGAAAGCAGCTACGCGATCGTGTATCTGGACGCGCTGCGGGTAAAGAGCAGACAGGAGGGAAAAAGCCGCGTAAAGAGCGTATATGCGGCGTTAGGGGTTAATTTCGAGGGGAAGAAGGAGGTATTGGGGCAGAGGATCAGTGAAAACGAGGGAGCGAAGTTCTGGATGGGGGTATTAACGGAACTTAAGAACCGGGGGGTAAAGGATATTCTTATCGCCTTTATGGACGGGCTGACCGGGTTTCCCGAAGCGGTCCGGGCGGTTTATCCGGACACCCACGTCCAGCTGTGCATCGTTCATATGGTCCGCAATTCGACCAAGTTCGTCTCGTACAAGGACCTGAAGAAACTGTGCGCCGACATTAAGGCGGTGTATTCGGCTCCCGGCGAACAGGCCGGCCGGGACGCGCTGGAAGCGTTCGGCAAAATCCGGAATGATAAATACCCGATGATATACCAGGGGTGGGACAGGCACTGGCCGGACCTCTGCGAGTTTTTCAACTACCCGCCCGAGATCCGCCGGGCTATCTATACGACCAACGCGATAGAATCGCTGAATTACCAACTGAGGAAGGTAACGAAGAACCGGTCGACTTTTGTGAACGATGAAGCTATATTCAAGATACTGTATTTGGCGATCCGGAATGCGTCGGAGAAGCGGACGATGCCGATACGGGACCGCGGAGCTGCGCTAAACCAATGTGCCGTAATATTCGGCAAGGAACGGGTTCCGTTCTGAATTGGTACTTGCCATTTACACAAAAAAATTTACAGGCCCAAACATCCGGATATCTTCTGTTGTACTTTCATCATCCTCAAATCCCGCTCCGCCTGGTTATTCGTAAACGGTACTTCCTTCTTCGTCATAAACCGTAATACCTCATCCTCCCGTTCCATAAGCCGTTCAAGCAGATTCCGGCTTTTCCCTTTCGCTGCCCGCCCCCGCTTCCCCGGCGGTTTCGCTTCAGGTTTCGGACATTCCTTATCCCCTTCCCTCAGTAACTTCCGGTATGCTTCCCGGACTTCCTCCCGCCTCCTCTTTCCCGGTTCCCCTCCGGCCCGATCTACTTCCTTCTCCAATCCC
>JAISBN010000035.1 GCA_031266175.1 Treponema sp.
ATTCCGCGCCTATGGACTTCCCCGTTTCATACGATCGGACAACGGCCCGCCTTTCGGCAATGTGTTCAACCTGTGGGGATTAAGCCGTCTGTCGGTATGGTTTATGAGCCTTGGGATAAAAATAGACCTTGACGACCCCGGATGCCCGTACCAGAACGGCGGGCATGAGCGGATGCACCGGGACATGAAAAGAGAATTGCAGGGAAAGATCAGAGGCAATCTGAGAGACCATCAGAGCGAGTTTGACCGGTGGCGGAAAGAGTTTAACGAAGTTCGTCCACATGAAGGGCTGGGGATGAAACACCCCAAAGAGGTGTATAAAAAATCCCGGCGCAGGTGGAAGGGTGAAGAGAAGGAGCAGGAATACCAGGAGAACATGAAAGTGCGGATGGTGAATGACCGGGGATTTTTTAACCTGCGGCAGAAGAGGATATTCATGGGGAATCCGTTTACCGGTTATTATGTCGGCATAAAAGAAGCGGCCGGGGTAAGGAGCGAGATATGGTTTAATGATTTTTTGATGGGTGAGCTTGACGAAAAGACTGGACAGATTTCCCCCTTTAATGCTAGTATAAAATAACATGATAAATGGCTGGAGTGTTACCTATCTGTCCGGTCAAAACTGTTACCGATGTCATCGGGTTGTACCCATAAAATTTTTATAAAATCAGGAAAAAAATACATTGACAAAAAAGGAATGGTATATATGATGCATTATATTAGACTTGTTCAACAACCCGAACCCGGTAGGGTCCAGTAAAATAGGTTGTTGAACAAGTCCGTTCACAGGAGGCAATAAGTGCGGTCTTTTAGACCAATTATGATAATACCCTGTCTTGTTGTTTTGGCTGGTTGTGCTACCGGCTCGGTGATTATTACCGGAAATGTAAGGCCGGCTATTGATCCGGCTGGGGTAAAAATTTATCTTGAACCGCCGTCTAAATATGAAACCATTGGCATAGTTGAAGCATCCAGTGACGTTGATTTTTCATCACAGGCGGCACAGGACCGTGTAATAAAGGAACTTAAAAACCAGGCCGCAAAAATAGGCGCCAATGGTGTGCTTTTAATTAATGTGAGCAATCAATCAAGAGGGACGACAGGTTTTTATTCCGATGGTGTTTTTTATGCTGGTTCAACTGAAATAAAAACCGCACATGGACAGGCGATTTATGTAATTCAAGAATAAGTTGGTAGCGCCTATGGCTCCTGGCGCCGAATTGGATAAATAGCGAAGCGCAAGGGATAGAAGCGGAACAAAAATGCTTACGGAACCAAAAACCCGTTAGGGTTTTTGGCTTACGGAATTTGGGGCTTTGCCCCAAATTCCAATCTTGATGACAAGAGCATTTTTGTTGGAGCGGATAGCCCGGTCCCCTGCCTGCGGGGTCCTTCGGACTCCCCGCAGGCAGGGATGCGCCCAAAACAAAAATAGAGAAATATTAATAAAGAACCCTTCGACAGCCCAGGGCGGCGGTTTAGTCTTGCCGGGCCGCGGACAGTTCCCGGACTATGTGTTCCCATTCTGCGGTTTTGCCGCTTATCTCCCCATTTGCGGCATCGAGCCTTATCTGCACCGTCCTGGCTTTTTCCCCCGAGGAGTAGACTTCCGGGCGGCTCAGTTCCCCCTCCAGCCGGGCCCTTTCCGCTTCCAGGCTTTCCAGGGCCGCAAGAATTTCCGCTTCCTGCCGTTCCAGCCGGCGGATAAGGGCCTGCCGCTGCTTTTCCAGTTCCCGCCGTTGGGATGCCTTGATAAGGATCACCGGTTGGAGGCCGGGGGCCGGACTGTTCCCCCGGGGAGTTTCGCTGGCTGGGGCGGGGACTTCGTTCCGGCGCGGAGGCTCCTCCGGGCTGTCCGGGGTTTTGTCCTCCGGCGCTCCGGGAGGAACTGTCGCTTCCCGCTCCAGCCGGTCCAGATAGTAACCGTAGTTCCCGTAGAAAAGCCGGACCCGGCTTTGGGCCCCCCCCAGTCGTCCGTCAGGGGACGGCGGATTACCGGCCAGTTCCAGGGTTTTGGTAGACAGGGCCTCCATAAAGTCCCGGTCATGGGACACAAAGATAATGGTTCCCTTAAAGGCCCGCAGGGTATCCAGAAGAATATCCTTGGATTGCAGGTCCAGGTGGTTGGTGGGTTCGTCGAGGATCAACAGGTTTACCGGTTTAAGAAGCATCCGCAGCATGGCCAGGCGGCTCTGCTCCCCCCCGGAAAGGACGGAGAGTGGTTTGTACACATCGTCTCCCCGGAACAGAAAGGCCCCCAGCAGGTCCCGAATCCGGGGAATCAGGGCGGTGGGGGCCTCCGCTTCGATAAATTCGATAATCTGCCGGGAACCGTCCGGGCCTTTCATCCCCCCGGAGGCCGCAAAACTCCGGCCGGAGGAAGTCTCCTCCAATAGTCCTATGCCATCCTGGGAGAAGTACCCCACCGCAATCCCCGTACCGTACTGGAAGTTTCCCTCAAAATCCCCGTCTACCCCGGCGAGAACCCGGAGCAGGCTGCTCTTGCCCGTCCCGTTGCGGCCCACTACCACCAGCCGCTCCCCGGATTCCACCGTTAAGTCCAGGCCGGAAAAGATCCGCCGCTCCCCGTAGCTTTTGCCCAGTGCCGTCAGGCTCAGGGCCATACGGCCCGAATGGGGCGGCGGGGGAAAGCTGATGCTGATCCGTTTAAGGTTTTCAGGAATTACAATCCGCTCCATCTTTTCAAGCCGTTTGATAAGCTCCTGGGCGAAGGCCGCCTTGGTAGCCTTGTAGCGGAAACGGCGGATCAGGGCTTCGGTCCTGGCGATTTCCTCCTGCTGCGCCTCGTAACGTTTAACCAGAGCCTCCAGTTCCTGATCCCGGATCTTCTCGTAGTTCGAGTAGTTTCCCGCGTAGCGTTTCAGATTCCCCCCGAACAGTTCGTAGACCTCGTTTATCGTTACGTCCAGGAAGTAGCGGTCATGGGATACCAGGAGGTAACCGCCGGAAAAATCCTTCAGCCAGGTTTCCAGCCAGCCCCGGGCCTCAATATCCAGGTAGTTGGTAGGCTCGTCCAGAAGCAGAATGTCCGGCCGTTCCAGCAGCACCTTCGCCAGGGCGATCCGCATCTGCCAGCCCCCGGAAAATTCCCCCGTACCCCGGCCGGTGTCTTCCACGGAAAAACCCAGCCCCCGCAGGACCATGTCGATGTCCGCTTCCCGGCGGTAGTAGCCGGAATTCTCCACGGCCTCCTGAAGCCGGTGGTATTCCTCCAGAAGCAGCGCCGTCTTGCTGTCATCGCTGTGGGCCTTTTCCAGCGCCCTGCCGGTGTCTTCCATGCGGAGCAGCA
>JAISBN010000101.1 GCA_031266175.1 Treponema sp.
AGGGTCTTGGCGCCGCGGTTGACGGGGAAGGCCTTATCACCCAGCTTGTTCCCTCCGTCGAGGTTTTGGAACAATGCCATGAACTGGGGAAACGGCTTGCCGGATGAGGTCAAACGGATCATCCTAAATCATCTGGGCCCGGTCCTCCTGGACTTTAGCCTGCCCGCAGTCCGTTATGCGCCATTCCGTTAAAGGCGGTTTTGCCGTCAGTCGAAGGGTATCCCCATCCATTTGGTAATTTCGCTGTAGTTTTCCCCGATAAGGCCCAGGGCGACGGGGGCGGTGGTTTCCGCCACCAGCCAGCGGATCTCCCTGTTGCTGCCGTCTTCCATGGGAAAGCGGGCGCCCTGACCGGGGATGTCCGCCAGGCCCATGGCGTGGCTCAGCTCCCGGGACACCATGATTGCCGCGGGAATGGCGGCCTGTTCCAGGATGATTGCCCAGAGCATGGCCCGGCTGTCGCAGTCCCCCCGGCCTTCCCGGACAGCGGTAACTAGGTCCACAAAATCGGTTCCCAGCAGATCCCGCTCGTAGGTAAAGCCCTGGATCCATTCCAGAGCTTTTGAGGCGACCACGGCCGCCTCTTCGGACCTGGTTCCCAGCCTGTCCGCCTCCTCCGGTTTAATCCCCTCTCCGCTGGGTCCCGGAACGGAATTGTTCCAGCTCCGTTCCAGGATAAAGGCGGCGTCCTCCAGGCGGCTGAAGGAATCTTTAAAGATCGCCCGGTAAAACCGTTTCCATGCTTCCTGGCCCAGGGGGGAATCCAGGTACAGCTTCATCACCGAAAATTCCCGTTCCACCACGGACCGGGCGGCGGCGGCGTCGTTTTCCCTGAAAAAAGCTTCCAGCGGGGAATTGGCAAGCTTTTCCCTTTTCCAAATCCCCCGGGGGTGGAGATATTCGGTGATCGCCCCGGGGAGGCGGCGGTCGCCTTCCCCTCCTTCAATGGAATCAAGAATTGAAAAATGAAGATCCCGCAGTTCCGGCCTGTCCGGCCCGTAGGCTATGGCGGCCAGAAGGGGCTTGACCCGTTGGGCTTCCCCGCCGGAGGGATTGGTTATCCGGCCTTCCTGCTCCAGCTGGATACAGAGAGCCCGGCCGGTAAAGCGGGCGTTCCTCCCCCCAGGGGCCCCCTGGGTGGTAAAGTCCAGATCTATCAGGACCGTTTCTTTTTCGTTATAGGTAAAACTGTGTTTTTGGCCCCGGTTGGCAAGTTTTTTTTCCACCTCCTCCGCCAGAAGAAGGACGGAGTCTTTATCCGTATATACCGCCAGGTCCAGGAAAGTGCCGAAGGGGGAAACAAAGGAAAACCGGTTTTTCCCGTCGCCGCCGGAAAGCTCGTACCCTTCGGGCAGATCAAGCCTGAATCCCCAGGTGGGGGAATAAAGCGGCTCCGCCCCCAGGGAGAGAAGCGTCACCAGCGCGAAGACCGGTATAAGTATTCTTCTTTTCATGTCTTCCATTATATAATAGGGAGAGGGCTTATGAAAGGTTACGGGATTTTATACGAAGACGGGGAGCTTTTGGTTCTGGACAAACCCGCGGGCTTGAGCGTCCAGGGGGGAAAGGGGATAACCATATCCCTGGACGAACTTTTGACCCGGGACTATCATCCCCGGCCCCATTTGGTTCACCGGCTTGACAGGGATACCTCCGGCGTCCTCCTTACCGCCAAAACTCCGGCCTCCGCGGCCCGGTGCGCGGCTTTTTTTGACCGGTCCTCCGGGGGCCTGATCAAGCGCTATGCCGCGGTCTGCGCCGGAATTCTTCCAGAAAAGGGGGTCATCACCGAAACCCTCCCGGTAAAGGGGCGTTCCGAAGGAAGGGGGCTGCCGGCCCGGACAAACTATACCCGCCTCGGCCTTTCCCCCGATCCGGGCCCCTTTTCCCTGGCGGAACTTGTGCCCGCCACGGGCCGCACGCACCAGATCCGCCGCCACCTGGCCGGGACGGGCTGTCCCGTCCTGGGGGACGACAAGTACGGCGATTTTGCCCTGAACCGGGAACTGAGAAAAAGCCGCGGCCTTAAGCGGATGCTGCTCCATGCCCGCTCCCTCTACCTCCCCGATCCCCTGATCCGGGGAGGCAGGGAAATTGCCGCCCCCCTGCCGGATTATTTTAAGGATTTCCTGGAATTCCTGGAAATCCGGCCTGATTTCCCGGAAACCCCGGAACAACCACGGACAGACGCAGGCTAACACGGACCTGTTGTTTCAATTCCATGCTTTTGTCCGTTCTGTCCGTGAGGGTCCGTGGTTAATTTTACCACGGACAGACACAGACCAACACGGACAAAATATAAAGAGGAAGTCTTTTGTCACCAGAGGAAGTCTTTTAGCCGCGAAAAGAAGTCTTTTAATCCCGAAAAGAGCTCTTTTAATCGCCAAATCTGAAACCTAAAAGTCCGTGTTTGTCCGAGAGGTCTGTGGTTAAATTCTTACATTTAGGGAGCGGTTTTGTCCGTGTTCGACCCCGGAAACGCGTCCTGCCCTTGACAAAGGGAATGTATTTTTTTCATGATCAACCGGATATGATCGGTCAGGAAGCGGCGGCATTTAAAACGCGTCTGGAAAGTCTTACCACCAGGGAACTGTTAACCCTGGCGGATCAGTCGGGCATCGACATACCCCCGGATCTGGACCGGCCTTTTATCATCCGGGAACTGCTGGACAACGCCTGGGACGAAGATTTCTCCGAACCCCTGGCGGAACAGCCGGATATGAAGACCGTTTCCCTGCCAAAACAGTACCATATCACTTTTCTGGAGGTTTTGCCCCGGGATCCCCGGTGGGTGTTTGCGTTCTGGGAGATAAAGATCCAGGACCGGGAGTACTATGAAGGCATGTCCCGTTTTGAAGGATACGCCCTGCGGATTGTGGAACTGAAAGACGGCAAGGCGGCGGAATCCTTTGTTATTCCCGTGGAAACCGGCGACAGTTCCTGGTATGTGGGGTTTCCCCCCGGCGGCGGCATGTTCCGCCTTGAATTGTTTGTCCGGGGGTCCGGTGTTTCCCTGGCGGTTTCCCGGCGGTTTACCCTTCCCCGGTTTTTGAACGGCGGCGAGGAGTTTCTGGCCCGGCCGCTGGTACAGCTTTCCGGGGCGGCGGATTTTGCCGTCCTCCGTAATATCGACCGGGCTTCCCGTCTTCGCGTATGAACCGGAACGGTACGCTTTCCATCGTTATCCATGCCCACCATCCCTTTGTTCCCGGGGAAGAAGGACGGATAAGCGCCGGGGAACAGAATTTTTTTGAATCCCTGTCTGAAACGTACATACCCCTTTTGATGCTCTTCGACAGCCTGGAACGGGACGGGGTTCCCTTCAGGCTTTCCATGGCGCTGTCCCCCTCGTTCTGTTCCATGCTTCACAGCAGAAAACGGATGGGAAGGTACCTGGCCTGGCTGGAAAGGCGGATAGCCTTCGGCGATGAAGAGCTTAAACGCTGCAAATCCCGGCCCGAGCTTTTTCTGGCGGAATTTTACCGTGACCAGGATCTGGAACGGAGGGATTTTTTGACCCTCCGCTGCGGCATGAACCCGCTGGGGGCCTTTGACGGTTTTCAGAAAAGGGGACGGCTGGAATTCCTTACCAGTTCCGCCACCCACGCTTTTTTGCCCTTTTATGTCTCCATGGGGGAGGCGCTCCGCGCCCAGATAGAAACGGCCCTGGTCCACCACCGGCACTACCTGGGAAAAAACGCCGCCGGTTTCTGGCTGCCCGAATTGGGCTGGACCGGGGCCCTGGGATCGTACCTCCGGGCCTATCATTTTACCTATACCGTGGCGGATACCCACGCCCTGGTTTTGGGCAGCCCCCCCGCCCGGGGAGGATCCTTCCGTCCGGTTAAAACCCCCGATGGGCTGATAGTCTTTGGCCGGGATATTACCGCCCGGAAGGATATGGCGGACCTGGCCGCTTCCCGGACCGGGGTGTACCGGAATTCTTTCCTGGACGCGGGGTATGAACTCCCGGTCCAGGCCCTAAAATCCCTCATGGGAACCGAAAACAGCCGCTGTTCCACCGGATACCGGTACCGGTCCGGGGAGGGGGGCCTCTACGATCCCCGAAAGGCCCGGGAAGCCGCCGCGGAAGACGCGCTCCGCTTTCTGCAGCTACGCCTTTCCCGGCTGGAACAGGCCCGCGGCTGCCTGGACGCGGAGCCCATCAGCCTCTGGACCTTTGACGCCGGCGATCTGGGCTGTTTCTGGTATGAGGGAACAGTCTTTTTGGAAACCCTGATCCGGGAAATTGCCCGCAGGAAAGACTGCTGTACCCTGCTGACCCCCGAAGATTATCTGGACGGCGCCGGTTCTTCCTTTGAGGTGACCGAGCCGGATTTTTCCTCCTCCCTTCCCGACGGATACGGCGGTATTCTGCTGGACGCCTCCAACGACTGGATTTACCGGCATATTTTCCGTTCCGTCCAGCGCATGGTAGAAATGACCGGCCGTTTTCCCGGAGACACGGGCCTTAAAGAGCGGGCCCTGAATCAGGCCGCCCGGGAGATCCTGCTGGCCCAAAGTACGGACTGGACCAAGCCCGTCAATCCCCAGTGGAAGGATAGGATGGACCGGTTTTACGCGGGGGAGGAGCTGGAAGGGGCTTTACGGAATTTTACGACGATTTACGAAGCCCTGGGGAGCAACCATATCAGTACCGAATGGCTTACCGCCCTGGAAAAACGCCATAACCTGTTTCCCTGTATTAATTACCGGGTGTTTGGAAAGAAGGAGTAGGACGCCGCGGCCCGGAGCGCTTACCGCTTTACTCGTAGGTATCCAGGCTTTGCATGGTCTGGATGCGGTCGTCCAGGGCATCGGTGCCCCCGATAAGGGCGATTCCTTCCCTGGCGGGATCGAATCTGGAATTCAGGGTCAGGGCTTCTTCCCAGTAGGATCTGGCATCCTGGTAATTCCCCTGGGCATAGGAGTCCAGCCCGGAAAGGTACAGGGAGTCCACCTTGTCCCTGGTTTCCTGCCTGCCCTGATCCCCGAAATTAAAGCGGATCCCCAGGCTGACCCTGTTGAGGGGGGTTATCTGGGTTAAAAGATCCAGGGAATAATTCATATCCAGGGCTATTTTTCCCAGGTTGACGGCGCTTCCTATGGTAACCCGGTAGCCGCCGTAGCGGCCCAGAAGGCCCGCCCGCATGGAAAGGAATTCGGTAATATCCACGTTAAGCCCCGCGGCCCAGTAGGGCTTTTCCGACAGGGAAATATCCTGCATGTTCATGGGGAGGGTAAAGTCAAAATCCAGGGTCAGGGGCCGGATGGGCTTGTAGGCCAGGGCCGCGGTCATCGAAGTGGGCAGGGGTTCCCCCTTGGCCGGAGGTCCCAGATTGCGGACTACCAGGGCGACGGAGGTGTTTTTGTCCCTGGCGGTGTAGAACTTGAACAGGTTAAACCGGGTCAGGGCGCCCAGGTCCACCATGGCCATGACCGCGGACTGGGACAGCCCCGACCCGGAAATAAGCTGGCCCGAGTTGTTCCCCTTGTCGTCGGCGTCCGAATAATCGGGCATAAACCGGGCGGCCCCCTTGATGTTGGCCCCGACGGAAACCCCGGAAAAGTAGTAGCCCGCCAGAAAATTGTAGGACACGTTCAGGGTCGCCACCATTTCGGAATAATAGCCCTTGGAAACCCGCTCGCCGTACATATTGTATTCGGAAAAGGGAGTGTACAGCCATTTGATGCCCGCCCCGTATCCCAGGTCCTTAAAGCGGGAGGCAAAAACGATGGATTCCACCTTGGTATCGGCTATCCAGTTATTGTGGAACACCCCCAGTTCGGTAAAGGCAAGCATCGAGGACCCCGCGGGGTTCCACTCGATAAAGGTTAAATCGTCGGCCAGGGCGGTAAAGGCGGTTCCCATCCCTTCGGCCCGGCCTCCCATGGGAACCAGCAGGACCGGGAAAGAAGTAAGACCCGCGTTGTCGTCCGCTTTGTAGATGCTGGAGATGGAGCCGTACGCGTCCTCGTTAAAATCCAGCGCGGCGGCGGAAAGTACGGCGAGGAAAATCATCCATGACACGACAAGTAGTTTCTTCATACTCTATAATATATATCGGAACTCCAATTGTTTCCTATCATATTATTTATTATAGTGTTATAGTTGGTCAACCGATAGTTAAAATAAGGTACCGCTTTATGTTGAAAAACCGCCCCGGAAGGCGGAAACGCCCCTGGCCGCCCGGTCCGGGGCACTGGCTCCGTCTGGCGGCTGTTGTCCTTTCTCTTGCAGCCGCCGTCCCCGCCCTTTACGGGAGGGGACAGCAGGAGGATGCGTTAGCCAGGGCGGACGAACTGATTGCGGCCAAACGGTACAACGAGGCCCTGGGGATCTTAAGCGAGTACGCCAGGCAGAATCCCAAAAGTTTTGACAGCGCCCAGTCCCGGATCAAGCGGATCATGCAGGCCAAGGACGACTATAACCTTACCGCCCAGAAACTTCTTACCGAAATGGAAAAAGAAACCCCCGATGCCGAGCTGATCCTTGCCCTGACCAACTACCTCTACGAACTGGATCCCCAGCGGATTACCGAAACCCAGGAGGTTATCGCCCGGATCCGGGAAGCGGCCCTGTTCAGGTCCAACCAGCGGCGGCTGGACCGGATCCTTACCCAGGGGCAGGCCCTGATTGCCCGGGGAGAGTATGCCGAAGCCCTCCGGACCTATGCCGGGGGGCTGGACATATACCAGGCCGAATTTTTTACCGGGGGCTACGGCGCGGCCATGGAAAACCGGGCCCGGCAGGGCATCTCCAGCCTGACCGCCAATACCGCCCTCTTCAGCTCCATATCCGCTTCCCTTTTGGATGCGGTGGACAATCTTGCGGCCCTGGAAAACCAGGGCATAGGACCCCAGAATCTGACCGTCTACCGGAACGCCTATAACCGGGTGGGGGCGGAAATAGACCGGCTGACGAATCTGCGGGACGTCTATGCCGGAACCGCTTCGGCGTTCCGGGAAGACCTGGACCAGATCCATTCCGCCAGTCCCCGGGGGGGGGACAGAAATTTCCTTGCCTTCGCGGCCCGGCTGATGGACGGCCGCGGCGACGACCCGGAAGACGGCATGCTGGGGATCTTTGACGCCGTGTGGAACCGGGCGGTTCCCCGGGCCAGGGATCTTCTGGACGCCAAGTCGGGTTCGGTATACGCCGCCGCCCTGGACGAGGCCCGGGCCAGTGATTACGGCGGAATAGGAAGCCGGGCGGAGGTTCTTGCGGGGTACGCTTCTTTTCCGGTGGATCTGGAAACCCGCTGGACCCGTTACGATACCAGTTCCCCCAAGCCGGCCCTCTTTGGCGAGGCCGTTCCTCCGGGAGAGGAGGGGAAGTATCTGAAATTCCGGGCCCTGGCGGAAACCGCCGGGTATCTGGGGACCCTGGGACAGCTGGGAATCCGGTTTGACGCGGTGGAGCAGCGGGATACGGTAGCCCTCTGGAGGAGCGGGGGAAATCCCGACGAGCTTATCCGGGCGGAGCAGTCCAATACCGCCCAGCTCCGCCAGATCCGGCAGGAAGCCCAGAATCTGGTGGAGCTTATCCGGCGGGAAACCGGGGAATACAATACCATGGACGGCAGGTACCCCGGTTCGGGGGCGGTGGAGTATATTAACGGAGTCAGCGGCATCGCCGCGGATTTTGCCAACGGCATTAAAATACAGGAAGATGATTCGGCGGCCCGGCGCTTTACCATTGCCAACGGCATGATTGAGGGCCAGATCCGGCAGCGGGAAACCGAATTCCAACAGGGTTCCGCCCTGGTGGAAGGAACTTTGCGGGAGGGCTATCTGGCCCGGCGTCCCGCGGAAGGGGCGGAACTGCTTACCCGGATGGACGGGACCCTTGAGACAGACCGCCAGGCCCTGCAGGGCCTTATGAACCAGTATGCCGCCGAACCCCCCGAAGTCCAGTCCGCCGGCCAGGTCCTGTCCCTGCGGGGCGAGGCCCAGGCCCTGCAGACCCGTCTGGAGGGCCTCCGTTCCCAGGGCCGGTCCCTGGCCGCCACCGCCCGGTCCCTGGCGGCCCAGGCGGAAGCCCTGCGGACCGAAGGCAGCAGGACCTTTGCCGCGGCCCAGGCGGCGCTCGGCCAGGAAGACTTTGACGCCGCCGAAAACCGGCTGGATCAGGCGATAATCGCCTATGACCGTTCCCTGGAACTGGAGGACGACGAAGCCGCCAGGAACCAGCGGGATACCGCCATTCCCCTCCTGTCGGCGGAAATAACCCAGCGTTTGAACGAAGCGGTTTTCCGGGACGTGGAGAACCTGATAACCCAGATAAGCGAATCCTATTTCAGGGGCGATTTTGATCAGGCGGAAAACCTCGTAACCCGGGCGCTCAACCGCTGGCGGAGAACCCAGACGGTGGATAACCCCGAAATAGCGTACTGGCGGCGGATGATTCAGACGGGCCAGCGTTCGGGCCGGACCATCCTGCCCACCGCTCCCCTCTACGCGGAGATGAGCCAGCTTTTAAGCGAAGCCCAGAAAAACTATGAGGAAGGGCGGGAGCTGATTGGTCCTTCCCGCACTGATGGGATAAAGAAGCTGGAACAGGCCCGGCAGAATATCCAGAAAGTCAAGCTGGTATATCCCATGAACGAGGAAGCGGGGCTGCTGGATCTGCAGATAGACCAGGTGTCGGATCCCCCGGGTTTTGCGAGAACCTTTGAAACAAAGGTTAATACCGCCGTGGCGGGATGCCGGCAGCGGAGTATCCAGGCCTATTCGGATCTGCTCAACCTCTTCAAAATTAACCCCAATTACCCGAACAGGGCGGCGATTATCAACCAGGCGGAAATTGACGTGGGGATGCGTCCGAGACCGCCCAGTGAGGAACAGCTGGCCCAGTCCCGGGAATTGACCTCCGCCGCGGGGTCCATCGTCGCCTCCGGAAATATGGCCAGGATGGAAGAGGCCCGGGGCTACTTACGGGAGGCAATCGAGCTTAATCCCGGCAATCAGGAGGCAAAAAACCTCTTTAACCAGGCTTCTACCCTTATTGTGGTGTCGGCGCTGAGGTTGGATCCCGAATCGCAGCAGCTCTTTAACCAGGCTTCCCAGCTGATAGCCCAGCAGAACGGCGTGGCGGCGCTGCAGCTTATTAACCAGATATACGCCCGTAATTCCCAGTACCGCCTGATGCGGCAGATGATCACCATAGAACAGAGGGCCCGGTCCCTGCTATGAGACGCCCCGGTTTTGTTTTTCTGGTTCTGTGCCTTTTCCGCGCGGGAACCGCCCTGGTGGAAGCCCAGGACCTCTACTGGGAAGATCCGGCGCCCTTTTCCCCCCGGAGCGGCAGTTTTCCCGTATCCGACTATAACGGTTCCCTTTCGGTGGTGGCCTGGCAGGAAACCACTCCCTCGGCGGCGGGCGGCGGCGTTATAAACGTAAGCCTGGCGGTGAAACAGGGCAGGGCCGGCTGGATCACCCGGAACCAGGTGGCGAGCTATACCTATTCCGGTTCGGAGCCGGCTATCCTAAGCGTCACCGTCGACGCCAGGGGCAGGATCCTTATTGCCGCGGCCGCTTCGGCCACGGAAACGGATATCCTTATCTCCCCGGATCTGGGGGAGAGCTTTGAACTCCGCCAGCTGGAAATGGGATCCGAAAGTTCCGTGGCCCCCAGGATTGTAACCCGTTCCGACGGGGGCTACCTGCTCTTTGTTACCCGGGGCCGGGATCAGAACCTGACCCTGTACTATGCCCGTTCCGACGACGGAACTTCCTGGTCTTCCTTTCAGCCCTTTATCACCGAACAGGGCAGGACCTTTAATTTTCTTCCCTCCCATACAAGCTACAACGGCCGGGAATACGTGGTTTACCAGTCCCAGGTTGTCTCCGGCGATGATATGGCCTTCCAGCTTTTTATAAAGTCCTCGGGGGATAACGGCAGAAACTGGTCTTCTTCCAACAGGATAACCGATTTCCGGGATCCGGTGGTGGAGGGAGCGGGGCCGGAACAGTTTGACAACCAACGGCCCCATCTGTCGGTTCAGCAGAACCAGCTTTTTGTGGTGTGGGAACGCCGGTACCGGAATCAGGCGCCCCAGATTTACGGAACCTCTTTAAGCAATGACGGTTCCGCCGCGGGGGCGCAGGACAGGATAAACGCCGACGACGCGTACTGCAATAATCCCGTCGCCTTTGAGTTAAAGGGAACCACATCGGTCATCTGGTTTGACAACAGCCAGGGAACAAACCGCGTTATGCTTGCCTCCCGGAATACTTTTGGCCGCTGGGACCGGGCGGCGGACCTTTCCCGGGGAGCGGGGGGGGAGGCGTCCTTTGGCCGGCCGGTTCTTTCCGGGGACAATCTGGCGGTTTTCTGGCAAAGTTCCCGGCAGAACCAGCACCGCATCTATTCCCTGGCGCCGGATACCGCCGTAGCCCGGCCCCAGATCCTGGCCCGGAATTTTACCCCCGGCGGCAGAACCAGAACCAGTACCGCGATCATAGGCTGGAGCCCCCCCCGGGCCGGCGCCACTATCCGGGGCTATGCCTGGTCCTGGAGCCGCCGGGCTGATGAAGAGCCGCCCCGGCAGATTATGAGCGCCGTCCCCATGGCGGCCCTGGAGCAGAACGCCGATGAAGACGGAACCTGGTATTTTTCCCTGATTGCCCAGGATTATACCGGCAGCTGGTCGGATCCGGTCAGCGTTTCCTTTGTCCGGGATACCGCCGCGCCCCCCGCGGCCCAGATCATCACCCCCGAAACGGACGACGCCGGGTACCTTGTTTCCAACACCTTTGTCATGCGCTGGAATACCCCCCCGGCTTCGGACATTGCCGGTTATACCTGGAATTTGCAGTACCTGGGTCCCGCTTCGGCCCTGGAAGGCGGCGGCGACGCCCTGAACGCCGCCGCGGCGGAACGCTTTACCGACACTCCCCAGCCCCCCCGGACGGTTCTGGGCCCTGCGGCCTCCGCCTCGTATACCAACGAGGACAACGGGCTGTGGGTTTTTACCGTGGCCGCGGTGGACGAAGTGGGAAACATCGGCATTCCCAGCAGGTACTTCTTTAAAACCAATAAATATATTGCCTCCACCTACGTGACCTATGCCGACGCGGTACAGAATGAAGAGGGCTACCTGTCCATGCGGATCCTGGGCCGGGGATTTGCCAACGGCGGCCAGGTTACCCGGATCATCCTGGATCAGGACGGAGCGGCGCCCTATGACCGGGAATACCGCCTGGATCAGGGCGATTACCGGGTGTCCTCGGATACCGAAATTACCGGCCTGACGGTGAAGGACATTCCGCCGGGGGTATACCGGATCCTGGTGGAACATCCCCTCCGGGGCCTCTACGTGTCCCCGCCGGTTTTGACGGTGGACAGGACCGGTACCGTCAAATTCGGGGATTACAGCCAGGCCTGGCATCCCTCCTGGACTCTGCGTCCTGAGCGGACCTTTGTGCTGGATACATCAATCCTTGTCCTGGCGGCGGTTCTGGTATTCTGCGCCCTGGGACTGCTCGCGTCGGTCAGGGGAATCAGCAATGTGGTGGCCGAAAGCGCGGCGATCCGGCTGGAAACCATCGCCCTTATCACAGGAGATATTATGCCCTCTGAAAAGAAACAGCGGATGACCAGAATCAAACGGAGGGGCGGAGGTCTCCGCCTCAAGATGGCGTCCTTCACCATAGCCCTGGTGGCCCTGGTGGTGGTGATGATCTCTTCCCCCCTCTACGTCATGATGGGGCGTACCCAGGAAGCGACCCTGCTCCAGGGCCTTTACGATCGTTCCAATGTACTTCTGGAAGGGATCGCTTCCAGCGCCCGGGCCTACATGCCCGGCAATAACTACCTGGAATTGGGGTACCTGCCCGCCCAGTCTTCGGTTATTCCCGAGGCAAATTATGTTACCCTTACCGGCTACGGTTCGGAGAACACGGTATTTTCCGGCTATGTTCTGGCTACCAACGATCCGAATGCCGCCTCCAAAATAGATACGCCGGAGCTGGTGGTCGGCGTTTCCCTGCTGGAAGATCCCCTGGCGTCCCGGACGGAGGACATCGGCAGGGAACTGAACGCCCAGGCCCAGGCCCAGGTGGGGGAACTTTCGGCCAGTATTACCGCCCTGAACAGGGAGGCGGTGAATCTGCTGGATATCGCCAATCCCAGCGTCGAACAAACCCGGCGGATCACCGACATAGCCGTTACCACCCAGTCCCTCCAGATCAGGGTAAACGAAGCGTTAAGCGAAATAAGCCGGGAAATCGGCTCCGAACCGGAGTTTTCCACCCGGACCCTGAAGGAAAATACCGGCGATACCTACCTCTTCTTTAAGCCCGTCCTCTACCGCCAGGCCGGGGACGATGTTTTTTACCGGGGCCTTATCCGGCTGGAGGTAACCATTGATTCGATTGTCCGCCAGATCCGCGACGGCCAGGGGTCCCTGCTCCGGGTTATTATCCTTATCGCCCTGGCGGCCATCGCCATCGGAACTATCGGCGCCCTGATCCTCTCCACCCTTATCATCAGGCCCATTATCAAACTGGTGGGCCACGTGGAACGGATTCGGGATACGGAAGACAAATCCAAACTTGAGGGGGTGGAAATTGAAATCAAAAGCAAGGACGAAATCGCCGTCCTGGGGAACACCATCAATGACATGACCCACGGCCTTGTCAAGGCGGCCATCGCGGCGTCGGACCTTTCCCTGGGAAAGGAGATCCAGAAAAAGTTCATCCCCCTGGAATTAAACCGGGAGGGAGACAAGCTGACCAGCGGCTACAAGGATACCAAAAACGCTGAATTCTTCGGCTACTACGAAGGAGCCAAGGGCGTGTCGGGGGATTACTTTGATTACCAGGATCTGGACGGCCGGTACTTTGCCATCATTAAGTGCGATGTGGCCGGCAAGGGCATCCCCGCGGCCCTGATCATGATCCAGGTGGCCACCATGTTTATCAACTTTTTCAGGCGCTGGAAACCTACGGAAAAGAGCCTGCATATCGAGGATCTGGTGTACCAGATCAACGACTTCCTGGAAACCCTGGGCTTTAAAGGCCGGTTCGCGGCCTTTACCCTGGTGCTCTTTGATTCGCAGACCGGCCTGGCCCGGTTCTGCAACGCCGGCGACAATATTGTCCACTGGTTCGACGCCTCGGAGGGCAAGATTAAAACCGTTACCCTGCGGGAGACCCCCGCGACCGGGGTTCTCCCCAACTTTCTGGTAGAATCCAAGGGGGGCTACACGGTACAGACCCTTACCCTGGACCGGGGCGACATTCTCTTTCTCTATACCGACGGTATTGAAGAGGCCAAGCGCCGGTTCAGGGACGCGAACTTTACGGAAATAACCTGTGAAGAGGGTGAAAAGGATACCCCCCACGCGACCCATACCGTAGGCCAGGGGGACGAAGAAATGGGAGCGGACAGGGTGTTCGACATTATCAACGCGGTCATGAACAGGCAAACCTACACCCTTCACAAGTACCATAATCCCGAAGGGGACGGCAGCGATCTTAAGTTCGACTTTTCCACCTGTACCGCCAGGGTGGAAGAGACGATCATGGCCATGGTGTCGGTGGAGAAGATGTTCCGGATGTACAAAAACCCCCGGGCCACCGAAGACAACCGGGTGCTGGTGGACAAAAAGGTGGACGAATTCCTTAAGCGGCATTTCCTCCAGTACCGGACCTATTGCCTTGACACCCGGGAAAATCCCGGAAACGACGCGTATATGTATTATACGCATATCCAGGAGGACGATCAGTACGACGATCTGACCATCCTGGGAATCCGCAGAAAATAAAGCAGGAGGAGCGATTATGGGATTCAGCGATACCGTAAAGGAACTTTTGGATCAGGGTTTGCAGGCTTCAAAGGAAATAGCGTCCAAAGCCGGGGAATGGGGCGGCCGGGGCCTGGAGGTCTCGAAGGATTTTGCCGCGAAGGCCGGGGCCAGGGTCCAGGAAGCGGGGGAAAAGGGAGTTCTTTTGCTGGAAATAAAACAGCTCGAGGGCCAGGCAAAAAAACTCCTGGGCAGGCTGGGCGCGGAAGTGTACGGCGTCCTTGAAAAGGGCGCGCCCTCGGTCGGCCCCGAAGATGCCGGAATCGGCGCCACCCTTAAGGAAATAGCCGCGATCCGGGAAACCGTTGAAAAGAAGGAACAGGAGCTTAAAAACAGATAAGGCGGCTTTCCGATACATGCCGCCGCCTTTTTGTGCAAAAAAATAGAGTTGAGCGGGCAATAAGCCCGGCGCACCGCATAAAAGGCAGCACTCCCAACCCTATTTAGAGTATCGCGCTAAACTATAAAGATGTCAAGAAAACGAACCGCCGGAAGGCAAAGGATGGTTCTTCCCCTTTCTAAACCGGCGTACCTTTTGCCCCCGGCACCGGCGCGCTCTGAGAGGGTAGTAATACCACGGCCACCAGGGAAGGAAGCGGCGCAGGAGTACCGCTATTACCACCAGGACGGCGAATATCAGAAACAGCAGTATCAGGATCGCCAGCAGGAAGGGAAGATAGCAGCACCGGCCGTCGAAGGGAACGGACGCGGCGGCGGGGGCCGGAACCGGGACGTACTCGGTAAAGGTCTGAAGGGGCAGGACCTGGGTGGTTACGGAGGGCGGAGCCGCGGGGGCCGCCGCCGGCGGGGAGGGTTCCGGGGCGGGAGGCGCCGCGTCCCGGGCCGCGGCCAGTATCTCTATCTGTACCAGGGTCATGCCGTTTCTGTCCATCCCCAGGATGTCCCCCACCTCCCGGGAAATGTCGGCGATCCGGTGGTCGGGGCTTGTGGGGGGAATGCGCCCTCTGACGGTAGCCTCCGTCGAACGGTTGTTCCCCAGATTGGTTACCTTTACCTTGGTGTTAAAGGACAGGCTGGGATGGCTTATGGTCAGTCCCTGTTTTGATTCATTGTACGAGGCGTTCCCCGTCTGAATCTGGGCAAAGCAGAAGGACGAGATCAAAAAGCCAAGGATCGCCGCAGCATAGAACCGTTTCATAAAGAGCCTCCTAGTTTCTTCCCTCAAAAAATCCGAATTCATAGCCCAGGTACAGGGAAAGCGTGTGCCGCCGGAAACTTGTGTCCCGGTTGTCGTTAATCGTTATGGTTCCGAAATCAAGGCCGTAGCGCAGGCCCGCGAATACAACCCCCGGTCCGGAGGGCATTGCCCCCTCAATCCCCGCGGTCAATCCCAGGGGAACGGAGAACGACCACGAATAGGAGCTTTCTTCCCCTTCGTTGCTTTTCCGGTAACGGCTCGCGCCCAGGGGCAGCGCAGTGTAAAGCCCCGCCAGGGGGGAAATCCTGACCCGGTCAACCCTGAAATTCATTTTAACCAGCACGGGGATCTCCAGGGAAAGGCTGGTATATTTCCTGTTGGCCATGACGTACTGGCTGCCATCCAGATCAAGGCCCCGGTAAACCATGGCGTCCCCCGTGAGGAGGAGTTCAAGCTGGAGGGAAAACAGGGAATTAAGCCGCAGGGCGCCGGAGACGCCCCCCTCCAGGTTCAGCGCCGAAGCGCCGGGGGATCGCTCGTCGGGTTTAACGTACCAGCGCTGGGCCAGGCCGGCCCGGAGGCCCAGGATAAACAGGGGATCCGGCCAGACGCCCGGTTCCTCTTCGATGACCCGTTCGTGGATATGGGAAAAGAGCCATTCCACCAGGCCCGGCAGGCTTTCCATGGCGTCGTTGATGTCGCTGTATACCAGGTCGTCGGTGTAGATCATGGTGTCGGCGGCCATGTCCCAGAGCCACAGCTGGAGGTAGTAGTCCCCGAAACTGTCTCCCGGATACACGCCGCCGGTTAGGGCATAGCGGGCGCCCCCTGCCAGGCTGGGGAGGGGAGGCATGTCGGTGGGTATTCTGGTCCCCGAAGGAACAGCCGCTTCCCGGGGGGCGTACTTTCCAAGGGCGGCCACCGAATCCATGATCCCCCGGTGGAAACGCCGGATCATCTCCGGTTCTTCCCCCGCCAGGGGAAAGACCGCGGTAAGCGCCCGGCCCCCGGAGTCCAGCCCCCAGTCCGGGGTCTGGGAAAAGATCGGGCCGGGACCCAGGGTACCCAGGGCGGCGAAAAGGGCCAGCAGTCCGGCCCTTGCGAAGAGTCCGGGTCTTGTCATGGTCTGGCCCCCTGTTTTTTGGCGAAAAATCCCAGCTCGTACCCCATGGTAAAGGAAACCATCCCGCGCCGGAATTCCTCTGTGCTGCCGTCCCCGGCGCTGAAGGTTCCCAGATCCGCGGCATAGCGGAGATCGGCAAAGATCATGCCGGGGCCGAATTTGACCGCCCCGCTGAGGCCCCCCAGGAAGCCGATGGGGGGGGAAACCGTATAGTCCAGGGACCGTTCGCCGCCCCGCAGGGAGTCGGAGGCTTTTAGTTTCCCCAGGGCCAGCAGGTAATAGGCCCCCAGGAAGGGGGAAACCCTGAATTTGCCGGGGTAGAAATCCAGCCGTACCAGCAGGGGGAACTGGAGGGAAAAGGCCGTGTAGTCCTTGGTATAGCGGCTGGCGAGGGAAGCGCCCCGGTAGGCCCAGATGGACGCGGTGTCCCAGGTAAAAAGTGCCTCCGCCTGGACGCTCAGGAAGGACAGGATCCGCAGGTTGGCCTGAAAGGCCGTGTCCAGCGAGAGGGCCCGGGTATCGCCCCCGGTATAGGGGGTATCGTCCGAGGGGGTATAGAAGCGCAGGGAGGGGCCGATCCGAAGGCCCAGGTAGAGCCGGTCGGAATTAACGCCCCTGGCCGCGACGGCGCCAGGGTCTTCCGGTTCTTCCGCCCCAAAACGGCCCGTGTCAACCCACTCTTCCGTCCGGCTTTGGGCGGCGGCAAAGGGAAGGGGCAGAACGGCAAACAGCAACAGGAACAGCGCTGCCGGTAACAGCGCCGCCGGCACTGCCGTCCGGGTGTTCTTCCAAAGATGTCTTTTCATAGGACCTTCCTCCGGCTTACAAGTTCCGAATTCAAAAATAACCACGGACCAATACGGACCAACAATAACCACGGACAGACACAGACCAACACGGACAAAAGCAAAGGGGACTCCTTTTGGGGTAAAGGGGACTCCCTTTGGGGTAAAGGGGACCCCCACTGACTCAAAGGGGACTCTTTTTGAGTTAAAAAAACCCCCTGATGAGTTAAACGGGATCCCTTTTGAGTTAAAAAAACCCCCTGACGGGTTAAACGGGGTCCCTTTTGACTTAAAAAAACCCCCTGCCGGGTTAAAGGGGACCCCTGACGACTTAAAAAAACCCTCTGATGAGTTAAACGAGGTCCCTTTTGAGTTAAAAAAACCCCCTGGCGGGTTAAACGGGACCCCTTTTGATTTAAAAAAACCCCCTGACAGGTTAAAGGGGACTCTTTTTGACGTAAAGAAATCCCCTGATGAGTTAAACGGGGTCCCTTTTGACCTAAAGGGACCGCCGCCTTTTTTTTAATCCGGGTCATTTTGTCAGTGTCCCGGCTGTACCGGAAACATTAATTTTGTAGTCCGTCAGATAAATCGTTTTGTTTCCCGTAAAGGTACCAAGAACGATGCGTTTGCTGTCGACAAAGGTGTCCAAAGTACCGCCAGCACCATAAATTAATTTCTTGTTAAGCCAGTCGGCATCGGGGGTAAAATCCTTAAAGAGACCGCCGGTCAGGTGGCCTTCCAGGTCGATGCGGCATATCTGATCCGCTCCTGTAACACCGTCATCCGCAATCTCCAGATAATTTATATTATCCTTCGAATAGGCCAGGACAACGCCTCCGATCCGGGCATTTCCTGTCAGAAAAAACCTTTGATCAATAATCCCGGAGTCATCGTAATCCCAAATATAGGCTGTATCCGTCTGGGCCCTGTCCATGAGCCTCGTTTCACCCCGGTTACATATCCCCTTGGAACTGCCCACCCCGTCGTTGCCGATTATCAGGGAATCCCCGGAGGCGATGAACAGGGGCTGTTCGATCGCGTTCCCCCAGTGGACAAAGACCCCGCCGCCCTGGCGGTTCGAGTAATTGCCGGTAATGCTGCCCCCCTGCATGCTGAAGGTTCCCCAGGCCAGGTAAACCCCGCCGCCGCCGTGGGGGTAGACCCCACCGGGCGCCCGGTTATTGGAGATGGTTCCGCCGCTCATAATGAAGCCGTCTTCCATGGATGCGCCGTTTACCAGCACTCCGCCTCCCGCGCCCTTGCTGGCGGTATTGTTCGACACGGTTCCGCCGGCCAGCCAGAAGAGGGCGTTGTCTTTAACGTAGACCCCGCCGCCGCCGCCCATACCGGCCAAAGTGGTGGAATTCCCCGTGGCGGTATTATTGCTGATGGTTCCCCCCATAAAATCAAATTCGCTGTTGGTAGGGCCTTCGACATAGACGCCGCCCCCGGAAACCGCCGTGTTCCCGGTGATGCTGCCGCCGGAGAACTTGACCGTGCTGCTCCCGGCGATGTAGATTCCACCGCCGTTCCCGTCATAAGTTGCCGGGTTACTACCGCCGGTAACGGTGATGTTTTCAAAAGCCAGCTTTGCGCCGCCGGTAACGGAAAGGACCCGCTTGCCGAAAGTTCCCCTAAAGGTCGCTCCGCTGCCCGTGCCGGTAACGGTTATTTTTTTGCCCCCCGTTCCGTTAAGGGTAATGACGCTGCCGGTATCGGTGTTAAGATTACTGGTGGATTCGCTCGCGGCATTAAGTTCCCCGGTTACAAAGATATGGTCAACGCCGGATAGGCCGGATGCCCTGTTCACTGCTTTGGCAAGGGTTTTATAGGGAAGATCTTCGGTCATACCCTGGTAATAATCGGGACCGTCATCGCCGGTGGCGTTGACGTAAAGATACCGTCCCCCGGCGCTTACCACCACCACATAATCCTGGGTTGTCCCGGCCTGGGATGTGACGGTGTACACCGCTTCCTGGGAGTTGCCCCCGTTGCCAAAGGGAATGGCCCCCGTAAGCGGAACCCCTATTACAGGATTGGGGCTTATCGCGCTGCCGGATCCGGCCAGGGTGATTTTGGGGATTAGCCGCCTTTCATCGGTATTATAGGGCACCTGGATCACAATGGGAATTTTCCCGTCGGCCCGGGCTTTTTGTCCGATAACCACCTTGGCGGGAGTAGTTCCCGTATACGGTTTAGGGGGAACATACGGCTTTTCTTCCGACTCGTAGGGAATCTCCTTTATGAGAAGATAGGTGATCTCAAAGTCGAAGATGCCCGTATTTGTATTCCCCTCTTCATTGGTAAGCTTCACCTGGTAGGTTTTTTTTGTACTACCATCCCAGGCAGTTACGGTATACAGAACGGGGGCGGTAAAATTCTGCACCGTCCCCGATAAGGGTTCGATAGATTTTCCTGTAAACTGAATAAGCGGTTTAAGGTTTGCCCGGGATACGCCATAGGGCAGTTTTCCTGTGATGGTTCCTACCGCTGGCGCTGAGTCAATACCGAATCCTTCCGTAAGCTGGATGTCAGGGTAGCCTTCGACGGCAAAACGGGTAATCAGCGCCGTGGTACTGACCGCTTCCGTTACCAATAGCGCATAGTCTTTTTTGGGGGAATTTGGTTCGGTATTGGCATATACCCGGAGCAGCGGCGGCTCGCTGTCCTTGAAATTCAAGGTGGAACTTCCCGATGTCAACGGGGTTTCAGTCTCATCATCATTGACTGTTACTACCCTGTTTCCTATAAACGCAAAAACCGTTCTCAGGCTATAGTTTACCCCCACCTTCGTCCCATTGGGCACCACCACACTGATAGCTCCGTTTTTTTGATCGATAAGGGCCGTCGACCCGGGAATATCCGATCCGTCAGCTCCTTTCTTAACAGAAAATTCGGTTATCAGACAATCCGTGCTGGACGCTACCGTTACCACCACGGTATACCGCTGGGTAGCCCCGTTTTTGGCCTGGGCGGTCCAAATGGTGGGGTTGGAAAAATCTATCTCTCCCTGGAGATAAGGTTCGGCAGGCGGTACTCGCTTGGCGGGGGAGACGATAAAAGAACCGTCGGCGCAGGTTACCTGGGGGGTAAGGTGTTTGGGGTCTGCGTCTGCGGGAACCATAATCATGATAAGCCGGGTCCCGTCCGCGCTGGCCTCCGAGCCTATCACCGTGGTGGCGTTGGGGGTTTCGGTAAAGGTAAACCCGGTGATGAACGCGGCCCCCGAATCGGGGCTGGTATTGGAAAGGAACAGGTCCCCGCCGCCGTAGTGGAAGGCCGCCGGGGTGGTAAGGGTGGAATAAATATGGGCCGCGTCGGTTCTGCTTACCGCCGGGGCTCCCTCGTCCATGGTAACGCTGACGGTAAGCTTGTACGCGCCGGGGGGCAGGGACAGGGAACCGGTCAGCTGGGAAAGGGCCCTGTCCTTGGAGTAGAGCAGAATCGTCCCCGCCCCGTTCTGGGTTACGGTTCCGGGAATCAGGGAAGGGGGAATGGTATACCACTCGAAATCGGTGCCGGGAAGACCGTCATGATCGCCGTAGTGCTCTATTTTTAATTCCGCCCTGGCGGGCATCCGGGAAAGGCCGTCCCAGCTGAGGGAATAGTCTAAAAAGCCGTCGTATAAAACGCCGTTGATCTCGTCCATGTACGGTTTAAGCACGAAGGGCTGCTGAATAAAGTTCCCACCGATTATGGCAACTTCTATCACATCGCTTCTGGCCGCCAGGACGGCTCCGTTGTATCCGTTGGCCCGGATATAATAGGCCGTACCCGGTGAAGGAGACCCCGGAAGCTCCAACTGGATGGAACTATTGGTAAAGGAATGGGCAGGCCGTCCGGAAAGAGTAGTACCGGTAATATCGGTAAAGAATTCCAGCTCGTACCGGGTAAACTGGGGATCCTGGGGGAGCATGGTCAGGGAGGGCAGTACGTTGTTTCCCCCCAGGGAAACGACGAGCATGCCCTGGCCTGGTTCCAGCCGGGGCCGGGGGTCGGAGGCGGTGGGGTTAAAACAGCCGCCCGCCAGGAGAACGGCCGCGATGCAGGAAAGAAGCGCCGGAATAAATCTGTACTTTTTCATTTTGTATCCTTACCTTATTCGCTGACCGTAAACACCACAGTATTGGTGTAGGGGATCTTGTCCTTTGTTCCGATGGCGAAGAGGACGAGCTGATGCTGTCCGACGGCCAAACTGTTGACATGGAGGATCAGGGTTGTTTCCGTGGTCGAAGCGTTTACCGGCTCCCCGTCCAGTACCCATGTATACGGAGGCTCATAACCGGAGTTCTGGGGCGTTGATGCGTCGTCATGGATCGTCAGGGTCAGAATGCCCGTCCCCTGGTTAAAATCCGCGGTGATAAGATGCGGATCTTCGATCTTCAGGAAGGTAACGGTAAGCCCCAGGTTCTGCGGCGCATACTTAAGGGTTACCGTATATACCTTGGTGGTGGTACCGTTCGCCGCCGTCACCGTATATGTATTCGGATACGTAGCCGAAGGCTCGGAGAGAGTGAAAGTCCGGGGCGAATCGGTAAAGGGATTGGCCTCCTGGGCCGTTTCTCCCTGATGTGTAACGGACTTCCCGATATAGGTGATGGTGGGCGCCAGACTGATAGATCCCGAACTGACGCTTCGGGGAAGCTCGACGGTTATGGCTCCGGCGTCCTCGCCTGCGTCCTGGTCTATGGAGCCTACCGCCTGAATAGTTTCACCCCCTGCCGGTATGGACTTGAACACAAAGCCTGTGATCACGGCGGTGGAGTCGGTTGAAACATGCACCGAAACAAGGTATTCCCTGGTACTGCCGTCTTCCGCGGTTACCGTATAGGTCACGGGGCTCGCGAAATTACCGGGGGTTCCCGGTCCGGGGCTGATGGTTTTGCCCGTATGGGTGATGTCGGGGCTGAGCGACCCCAGGTTGGTGTTTGGGGAAACCGTGACGGAGATGGGGATTTTTCCGTCCGCGCCGGGAACGGCCCCGATAATCGCCGGTTCCATCATCCCCACGCCGGGGAAGGAAAAGGCGGTTATTTCCTTGGCGGTATTCCACCCCGGCGTTACCCGCACCGTGTAGTCTTGTTTCGAATCATCTCCGGCCGTTACGGTATAGGTCACCGGGGAACTAAAATTCCGGCCCGAATCGGTAAGGGGATTGGCCGTCCGCGGCGTTCCCCCCGGCGGCGTAATGGACGCTCCCAGGTAGGTGATGGTGGGCTTCAGGGCGGAAAGGTTCGTCCCGTAGGGAACCTTTACCGAGATTACGTGGGAAGCCGCGTTTATAACCCCCACCGCCTGGGGTTCGGTAAAGTAGAAGGCGGTTATTTCTTTGTCGGTGTTATTCTCCACTAGGACGGTAACGGCATACTCCCGGTCTTCCCCGTTTTCCGCGCTTACCCGGTACGTTACCGGAGTGGTAAAGTTCCGGGCGGTATCGGTGAGGTAAGGCCGCGGCCCATCGCCGGGATAGGGATCTTCGCGCTCTTTTTCCGTTCCATCCGGCAGGATGATCGAAGCTCCCCGAAAGGTGATTTTCGCTTTCAGGGAAGCAGGTGTTCCGCTCCCAACAATTGCCATGATGGGGTATTTCCCGCCCTGGGGCGTCCCGCTGATAATCACATTCTTTGTAGTAACGGGATTATCAGAGCCATCGGTAAAGGAAAGGGCCGTTATCTCCCGGATATCGGATTTGTCCCTGATGACCGTAACTCTATACTCTTTGCTCTGGCCGCCCGAACTGGTCGTGTAAGTCCGGGTGGCGGTAAAATCGCCGGTAAGGGTTATGGCCGTTCCGGTGTTGGCGGACGACAGGCCGTAGCCGGTTAAGGTTCCTGTTTGGGCTACCTTGGCGGTAAGGGAATGGGGGTCCGTTCCGGCGGGTACGTGGAGGATAATTTCACCGGGCTGTCCGCCGGAACCTTCGGTCACAACCCCCTCGGCCGTCTTGTCCGCGCCGAGCTCCAGATCAAACCAGACAATCGCCGGGGGCGGTTCGTTCTTTATATAGACCTGGACCGTATACTTCCGGTCGGCCCCCCCGCCGGTAACCGTATACACCTGGGGGGCGGTAAAATCCCGGGGGGAACCGGCGTAGGGATTGGCCCCCTGGGCCGTTCCTCCCGGAGGCGTAATGGAGGACCCCAGATAGGTGATGGCAGGGCTCAGGCCGGAACGGCTTGAACCCGCGGGCAGAACGACTTTGACGGGAATGGTCCCGTCCTGGTCCGCCGCGCCCCGGATCGAAACTACCTCGCCGGGAATGTTGAAGGTAAAACCGGTTATCGCCGGCCCCGAAACGGAAGTCTGCGTCTGGACCAGGATATTGCCGGCCGGATTTTCTATCCATTCCAGCACAGGACTGGAACAGGCGGCAAACAGGAGTAAAAACGCCGAAAAAGCAGGATATTTTTTCATCACAGGAGCCCCGATATTTTTGTTTTTAATTTTCGGTAAAAACCCGGTAAAAGAGTAGCTTTTTTTCTTTCATATGTCAAGTAAAATGCGTACTGTTGATCTCCCCCCCCGGACCGTGGTATTCTGGGGCGTGGATCCCTGCATAGTAAAGGAGGATTCGGATGAAAGCCATGGCCCCCGCCCGAGGGAAAATCCCCCTTCCGGCGCTCTTCCCTGCCTTGTGCGCGCTCTTCTTTTCCGCCTGCGACGCTCTTAACAACCCCATTAAGGAAGACATCGAATACAACCTGTCCTTTACCCCGGTAACTACCGGTGAAGCCCTGGCGGAGGCCATAACCGGCCTCCCCCCCGGCGGGAGCGGGGTCTTTACCCTGGTAGACGACATAACCCTTTCCGGCCCCCTGGCCGTAGACGGCAAAACCGTTGCCCTGGAGGGCTACAGCGGCCGGACCGTCCGGGTCAGCCGGGGGCCGGGGTATACCGGCAAACTGTTTACCGTCCCCTCCGGGGGCAGCCTTGTCCTGGGAGGCGGCCGGAACCGGGGCCGGGGAACCCTGGTCCTGGACGGGGAAAGCGCCGCAACCGCGGACCCATTGATCGAGGTTATCGGCGGCAGCCTTACCCTGAACAGCGGCGCGGAACTGCGGAACAACGACCGTCCCGGCGCGAACGGCGGCGGGGTAGCCGTTGACGGTGGAACCTTTACCATGACCGGTGGGACCGTCAGCGGGAACAAGGCCAACAACGGCGGTGGGGTGCATGTTACCGGTGGCGGGGCCTTTACCATGACCGGCGGGACCATCAGCGGGAATACTGCCAGCAACGACGGCGGCGGGGCAAGTGTTGACCACGGGACTTTTACTATGTATGGGGGAAACATCACCGGGAATACCGTCACAGTCTACAGCGCCGGCGGGTTAGCCCTTAACGCTGGGACCTTTACCATCTATGGGGGAAGCATCAGCGGGAACATCGCCCGCAACAACGGCGGTGGGGTAATGCTTACCGGCTATGAACTTTATTCTGGTTATATTCCTGCCGCGCGGGGTCGTCTTACCATGTATGGGGGAAGTATCAGCCGGAACACCTCCGCCAATGGCAGCGGCGGAGGGATCGTGCTTCAGGGGAACGTTGAGTTTACCCTGTATGGGGGGACTATCAGCGGGAACAAGGCGAATTCCGGCTACGGCGGCGGAATATTTTTTAACGACGGGGACAGCAGGTTTACCATGGAGGGAGGGACCGTCAGCGGGAATATGGCGAGCGGCTATTCTAGCAGGGGCGGCGGGGTATATGTCAAGAACAGCGACGACTCTTTTACCATGAATGGGGGGACCATCGGCGAAAATACCGCCGACAACGGTAACGGCGTGTATTTTAACGACGGGGCCTTTACCATGGGCGGGTCCGGGGCGGTGCTTCCCGGTAACGTCGTGTATCTTCCCAGCGGCAAAATGATCACCGTGACAGGCGCCCTGAATCCCCCCGGCGGAATCGCCGCGGTGATCAAATCGGAGATTACCGCGTCCGGAACCCCCCTTGTGACGGGGTCCCCGACCCCCGCCGATGTGGGAAAATTCCGGTACAACGATGCCGGTACGCTCCTTGATGACACCACTTCCGGGGCCGGAAAAATCCCCTGAGTCCGCCATAGCCGGCGGCAGGGGCTTTGCCCCTGGATGCGGCTTTGGGGACACACATTACGGAGGTTATGGATGAACAGTATCGCCCCGTTCCGGGGAAAAGCCTTTTTTGTTCCCGCCGGGGTCTTCTTGTTCGCCCTGGGGGCCCTCTTCTTTTCCGCCTGCGACGTCCTGAACAACCCCATCAAGGAAGACATCGAATACAACCTGTCCCTGCATCCGGTAAAAAGCTGGACGGAACTGGAAAGCGCCATAGACGCCGTCCCCCCCGGCGGAAGGGGAACCTTTACCCTGATGACGGATATTGAGATTTCCTCGCCCAAAACCATTACCGGCAAAACCGTCGCCCTGGAAGCCTACGCCGGCACAAAGGGCACAATGACCATCCGCCGGACGCCGGGGACCGCCGGCTCTTTCTTTACGGTAAACAGCGGCGGAAAGCTTACCCTGGGCGGGAACCGGGACCCGGGAACCCTGGTCCTGGACGGGGAAGGCGCGGGCGCGGATCCGCTCGTCGAGGTTACCGGCGGAAACCTTACCCTGAACGGCGGCGCGGAACTGCGGAACAACGGCACTACGGGGGTGGATATTTCAGGCAGCGGCAGCTCGTTCACCATGAACGGAGGGACGATCAGCGAAAACGCGGGCAATGGGGTGCGTACCGGGAGTGGCGCGACGTTCATCATGAACGGGGGAACGATCAGCGGGAACACCGTAAACGATGGAGCGGTGAGTCTTAACTCCGATAGTTTCATTATGAACGGAGGGAGTATCAGCGGAAACAGTGCGCCGGTCCCTCTTTCCAGTTCTGGCTGTTCCGGGGTGACTATGGGAAATAGTACTTTTACCATGCGCGGGGGGACCATCAGCGGAAACAATGCATGGCGCGGCGGCGGAGTAAACATGAACAACCACAGTACTTTTATCATGTACGAGGGAAGCATCACCGGGAATAACGCATGGGAGACTTCGGATGACGGCGGCGGCGGCGGGGTATTCCTTAATCTCGACGGCGGCACTTTCGAAATGCGCGGGGGGACCATCAGCGGGAATACCGCGGAGTACGGCGCCGGGGTATACGTTCAGTTTACGACCACCTTCACCATGCGCGGGGGAACCGTCGCCGGGAACAGGGCCGGCGATAAAGGCGGCGGAGTATATGTTCAATATGACAGAGATTGGTATGGGAGCGCCGGTATTTTCGAAATGTACGGGGGGAGCGTTACCGGGAATACCGCGGTCAGTAACGGCGGCGGGGTGTATCTTCAGGGAGATTCTGCGAAGCCGGACGGCGGTAAGCTCACCATGAGCGGGGGAACTATCGGCGGGAATACCGCGGTCAACGGCGCCGGGGTGTATGCCGGCGACCCAAACGCCCACTTTACCATGAGCGGTTCCGCGGCGGCGCTTTCCAATAACATCGTGTATCTTTCCGGCGGCAGGACGATCGCCGTCACCGGCGCCCTGAATCCCCCCGGCGGAATCGCCGCGGTGATCAAATCGCCTGGCGGACCCGGAACCATCCTCGTGACGGGGGAGTCCCCGTATGTGTTGACCGCCGCCGATGTGGGAAAATTCCGGTACGACAATGCCGGCACGCCCACGCCCCTTGTATTTTCCTCCACCCCCTCTGAAGCCGGAAGCGTCCCTCCTTAATTTCCCCGGGCCGCGTGATCTTCGCCCGGAACGATCGCGAGAGCTCCCGGAACGATCGCGAGAGTCCTCGGAGTGACCGCGAGAGCTCTCGGAACGATCGCGAGAGCTCTCGCCCTTTTTTGCCCCTAGATTTTAAGAAAAAACTCGCCTATAGTGATAAGGGAAAACAACCTATAAGCGAGGAAAACCATGGAACTCAAGGACTCCAAGACTTGGCAGAATTTACAGACCGCCTTTGCCGGTGAGTCGCAGGCTCATACCAAGTACCTCTACTACGCCTCCAGGGCGGAAAAGGACGGGTACGTCCAGATGGGCGCCCTGTTCAGGGAAACGGCGCTGAACGAGAAGGAACACGCGAAAATCTGGTTCAAGCACCTCCACGGCGGGGGCGTTCCCGACACCCCGGCAAACCTGAAGGACGCCGCGGCGGGGGAACACTACGAGTGGACCGAGATGTACGCCGGGTTTGCCAAAACCGCCCGGGAAGAGGGTTTTGCCCAGATTGCCGCCGAAATGGAAGGGGTCGCCAAAATTGAAAAGGAACACGAGGAACGGTACAAAAAGCTGCTGTCCAATATTGAGGGCGGCATCGTGTTCAGCCGGGACGGGGACCAGATGTGGCAGTGCTCCAACTGCGGCCATATCGTTATCGGGAAAAAAGCCCCCGAAGTCTGTCCGGTCTGCCGGCATCCCGTGGCGTACTTCCAGATTAGGGCGCAGAATTATTAACCGGGCAGTACCGTGGCGTTAACATCGGCGGTTTCCCGGGAGGCGGCCTGGGAGCTTTTACGCAGACACAACAGGGATCCCTTTCACCTCCAGCATGCCCTGACCGTGGAGGGGGTTATGCGCTGGTACGCCGCGGAGCTTGGGTACGCCGGCGAGGCCGAGTACTGGGGCATTACGGGGCTGCTCCACGATATCGACTTTGAGGAATACCCGGAGCAGCACTGCGTGAAGGCGCCGGAACTGCTCCGCTCCGGCGGCGTCGCGGAGGACATGATCCGCTCCGTTTGCAGCCACGGCTGGGGGCTCACCGGGGCGGAGGCCAGGCCGGAACATCCCATGGAAAAGGTGCTCTTCGCCGTGGACGAGCTTACCGGCCTGGTATGGGCGGCGGCGCTTATCCGGCCCTCCAAAAGCACAAAGGATATGGAAGTACGGTCCCTTAAAAAAAAGTACAAGGTCCCCAACTTTGCCGCGGGCTGTTCCCGGGGGGTGATCGAAAGGGGCGCCGCGGAACTGGGCTGGGAACTGGACGCCCTGCTGGAAAAAACGATCCTTGCCATGCGGAGCTGCGAAGATTCGGTAAACGGGGCCATGACCGCGGTCAATGGCTAATGGCTAAGCGGGCCCTGATCGCCATGTCCGGCGGGGTGGACAGCGCCGTGGCGGCGATCCTGATGCGGGATTCCGGCTGTGAATGTGTCGGCGCCACCATGAAGCTGACCGCCTCCGGGGGAAGCAGATGCTGTTCCCTCGCGGACATCAACGACGCCCGGTCCGCGGCCTGGAAGCTCGGCATCCCCCACTATGTCATGAACTATACCGAAGACTTTACCCGTTATGTGATAGAGCCCTTCATCGCTTCCTATGAGCGGGGCGAAACTCCCAATCCCTGCGTTGAATGTAACCGCCGCCTTAAGTTCTCCCTGCTTCTCCGCCGGGCGCTGGAACTGGAAGCGGAAATTCTTGCCACCGGACACTATGCCCGGATTGAATGGAGCGGGAGCGGCCCGGCGGGCAAACCCGCGGGCTCCGGAGATCCCCGGGGCAGGTGGCTTTTAAAGAAGGGGGCGGATGAAAAAAAAGACCAAAGCTACGTGCTCTACATGATGACCCAGGAACAGCTGGAGCGGACCCGGTTTCCCCTGGGGGCCCTGACCAAGGCGGAGGTCCGGGAAATCGCCGCCCGGCGGGGGCTGGACAACGCGGACAAAAAGGAAAGCCAGGACATTTGTTTTGCCGGCGGAGGGGACTACGCCGCTTTTATCGAGGCCTACACGGGCAGGCGCTCCCCCGAAGGAGACATTGTCGACGCCGGGGGAACCGCCATCGGCCGCCACCGGGGGCTTATCCGCTATACCCTGGGTCAGCGGCGGGGAACCGGGGTGGCCCGCGGCGTCCCGGTGTATGTGGCGGAAAAAGACACCGCCCGCAATGTCCTGGTGCTGGGGCCGGAAGAGTCCCTCTACTCAAAAACCCTCACCGCCAAGTGCCTTAACCTTATCGCCTGCGAAAGCCTGGAAACGCCGCTGCGGCTGGGGGTTAAGACCCGGTATCTGCAAAAGGAACAATCCGCCCTGGTGCGCCAGACCGGTCCCGACACGGTTCTGGTGGAATTCAGCGAACCCCAGCGGGCCCTTACCCCCGGGCAGGCGGCGGTGTTCTATGACGGGGATGTCGTTGTCGGCGGGGGAACCATTACGGGATAAGGGGATGTCCGGAAAAACCACCCGCGCCGATCATACCGGCCACGCCAAGCATACCAATCACGACAGTCATGCCGGTCACGCCAATTCCGCCGGCCACGCCGGTCATATCAATTACGCCAAATCCCTGTTTTCGATCTTTGCCGGTTATTACCGGCCCCACTGGAAACTCTTTGCCGCGGACATGTTCTGCGCTTCCCTTATTTCCGCCTCGGATCTGGCCTTTCCCATGCTGACCAGGTTTGCCCTGGACCGGTTCCTTTCCGCGGGGGCGTTCCGTTTCTTTTTTATGCTGATTATCGCGATGTTTCTCCTCTACCTGTTCCGCATGGCCTTTACCTGGTTTGTGACCTACTGGGGCCATACCGTGGGAGCCTATATCGAGGCGGATATGCGCCGGGATCTTTTCAGCCGCCTCCAGCAGCTTCCTTTTTCGTTTTACGACACCAACCGTACCGGCCAGCTTATGGCCCGGGTTACCACGGATCTGTTTGACGTTACCGAACTGGCCCATCACGGCCCGGAGGATCTTTTTATCTCCTTCCTTACTTTGGCGGGCTCCCTGGCGCTGGTGTTTACCATGCGCTGGGAGATGGCGCTGGTCCTCCTTTTGATCGTCCCCTTCATGCTGTGTTTTGTTTTGCTTTCCCGCCGGGACATGAAGAAGGCTTCGGCGGCGGTTAAGGAAAAGACCGCGGGGATTATCGCGGAACTGGAATCAAGCATTTCCGGGGCCCGGGTATCCAAGGCGTTTACCAACGAAGGTTACGAAAAGGCCAAGTTCGGGGGCGGAAACGAAAATTATAAAAAGGCCCGGAAAGAATTTTACAAAACCATGGCGAATTTTCACAGCAAGATTGAATTTATGACCCACATCCTCCAGGTGATTATCATCGGTACGGGGGGCCTTTTGATCATGCAGGGCAAGATGAACATGACGGATCTGATTACCTGCAGCCTGTTTGTCAGCGCCTTTCTGCAGCCCGTCAGGCGGCTGCAGAATTTTGTGGAGCAGTTTACCACCGGCATGGCGGGGTTCAGACGTTTTGTGGAAATCATGCGCATCGAACCGGACATCCGGGACAGGCCCGGCGCGAAGGAACTTGAAAATGTCCGGGGGGATATCGAATACCGCGGCGTATCCTTTGCCTACAAAAGCGCCGGGCCCGCGTCCTCCGGTCCGGCGGCCGCCGGGGAGAACGGAACGGGCAGCGCCGCGGAAGGCGGGGCGAAGGACGGCCAGGAGGCGGGCAGGCCGTACATTCTTAACAACATATCCCTTTCCATTCCCGCGGGATCCACCCTTGCCCTGGTGGGACCTTCGGGGGGCGGCAAAACCACCCTCTGCCACCTCCTTCCCCGGTTCTACGAAATCCTTGAAGGCTCCATCACCATCGACGGACAGGATATCCGGGATCTGACCCTGGAATCCCTGCGGCGGAACATCGGCATTGTCCAGCAGGACGTATTCCTTTTTGCGGGAACGATTAGGGAAAACATCGCCTACGGAAAGATCGGCGCCGGGGAGGAAGAAATTATCGCCGCCGCCGGACAGGCGGAGATCCACGACGAAATCGAAAAAATGTCCTCGGGCTACGATACCGTTGTGGGAGAGCGGGGGATTACCCTTTCCGGCGGCCAGAAGCAGCGGGTGTCCATAGCCCGGATTTTCCTGAAAAATCCGCCCATCCTGATCCTGGACGAGGCCACCAGCGCCCTGGACAGCGCTACGGAACTGCGGATCCAGGGGGCGCTGGAAAAACTGTCCCGGGGCCGCACAACGGTGGTGATCGCCCACCGGCTTTCCACAATACGGAACGCCGGCGCCATTGCGGTAATTAACGATGAGGGAATCGCCGAGCGGGGAACCCACGGGGAGCTGATGGCAAAGGACGGCCTTTACGCGCGCTTATACCGCTCCCAGTTCGGCGGCCTAACCCAGTAACATTTCGTCGCTGGCCAGTTCTTTTTTCTTGATGTCCTTAAAGCGCCGGATAATGTCCGCGGTCGTCAGTTTTGATTTTTCCGCCTGCCCGATATCCAGGATGATTTCTCCCCCGTCCATCATTAAAAGGCGGTTTCCCGTTTCCAGCGCGTCCTTCATGTTATGGGTTATCATCATTACCGTCAGCTTGTACTCCCGGGCAAAGCGCAGGGTCAGGTTCATCACCAGCTCGGCGTTCCGGGGATCCAGCGCGGCGGTGTGCTCGTCAAGCAGGAGCAGGCTGGGCCGGCTCATCACTGTCATCAGCAGGGTCAGGGCCTGGCGCTGGCCGCCGGAAAAAAGCTCCACATTGTCGCCCAGCCGGTTTTCAAGGCCCATCCCCAGGGCGGCAAGCTGGCCGCGGAACTGTTCCCGCATTTCCCGGTTCATGCTTATCTTCAGGCCCCGGTAGCCTTTTTTGCGGCTCAATATCATATTGTCCGCCAGGGTCATGCGGCCCGCGGTTCCCAGCAGGGGGTTCTGAAAGATCCGCCCAATGTACCTGGCCCGTTTGTACTCCGGCGCCCTGGTTATTTCCCGTTCCGTCCCGGCGCTCTCCTTTGCGCCCCCGCCGGTCCGCGCTCCCCGCCGCTCGTCCTGATCCCGGATCAAAATCCGCCCCGCCGTCACGGGACAGGTACCGGCGATGGCGTTGTACAGGGTGGTTTTTCCCGCGCCGTTGGAACCGATGATCGTGATAAAATCCCCGGGATACACGGTACAGCTGATATCCTTCAGCGCCTCGTTTTCGTCCGCCGTACCCAGGCCGAAGACCAGGGAAAGCTTTTCCAGCCGTATCATGCGGAATCCCCTTTAGGGGATCCCGGATCCTTTTTAGAAAGACCCGGGCTTCCGCTTGTATAGGGAGCCGGGCTTTCACCCGTTTTTCCCGGACCGGAGTTCCTGTCCGGTTTGACCCTCCGCCGCTTTGGGGCAAAAAGCCGGTTGTTGGACGCCACAATGCAGAAGATGATCAGCAATCCCGTGATCAGCTTAAAATCGTTGGGGGTCATTCTGATATGATACCCGTAATCCCGGGCAAGGTACATTAAGCCCCGGTAGAGTACCGAGCCGATAAGGACCCGCAGGGTCTGCATGACAATCCTGTTGGACTTGATAATCAGCTCCCCCAGCATCAGGGAAGCCAGGCCCGACACGATGATCCCCGTTCCCAGGCTTACGTCGGCAAAACCCTGATACAGGGAGGTCAGCGCCCCCGCGGAGGCCGCCAGGCCGTTGGCAAGACAGATCCCGCTGATCTTAATGATGTCGGGGTTCATCCCCTGGGAAATAACCAGCTGGGGATTAGCCCCGAGCGCACCCATGGAAAGACCGTAGTCGGTATGGAAAAAGAGGTCCAGCGCCGCCTTCACCGCCAGGGTAAAGAGGGCGCAGAAAATGACCACCCCCCAGAGGCCCCCCAGGGAAGGGCCCGACCATGCGGTGATCCGGGTAAAAAAGGTGTCGAACCGGAGCAGGGAGATGTTCGCCCTGTTCGACATGATCCGCAGATTGACCGAATAGAGCATGGTCATGGTCAGGATTCCCGAAAGGAGATCCGGCACTTTAAGGCGGGTATGGATAAGCGAGGTCACCAGCCCCGCCGCGCCCCCGGCGGCAAAGGCAAACAACAGGGAGGCCGGCGCGGGGAAGCCCTTAAGCAGGGTAACCACCATCACCGCCGAACCCATGGGAAAGGACCCGTCCACGGTCATGTCCGCGAAGGAAAGCACCCGGAAGGTGATAAACACCCCCAGCACCATGACGCCGTAAACAAGCCCTTCTATTAAAATCCCTTCAATCATGCTGCCATACTACCGCGGATTTTCCGTTACCGCTATCGTTTATCGTTGAACCAGCTCGCCGTCCCGGAAGATATAGTTTGCCTGGCTCAGTAAATCTTCCGGAATCGTGATGCCGCAGTTTGCGGCCGCGTCCATGTCAAAGAGCAGATCCGATTCCGAGGGATCGGTAAGAAATTTTACCGGGATGTCCGCGGGATTCTGTCCTTCCAGAATATCGGCAACGATGTTTCCCGTGGCAAGGCCCGCTTTGTAGTAATTAAAGCCGCTGGCGATCATACAGCCGCCGTTCATCGCTCCGGTTACGTCGCCGGAAAAGATCGGCTTTTTTGCCGCCTGAAACACCTGGATCAGCGCGGGCAGCGCGGAGAACACCGTATTGTCCGTGGTCAGATACACCCCGTCCACCCGGTTTACAATGGACTGGGCGGCGGCCCGCAGATCCGCTGAGGTGTTGATCGCCTGGGTAACCAGGGTGATGCCGTATTTTGCACAACCCTCTTCCACCAGCGCCAGGGCGGAAATCGAATTGTCCTCGGAACTGGTATAGATATAGCCCAGGGTCTTAATCCCCGCAAGCTGCCGGAAAAGGCCGATATGTTCCACCGTGGGAATGGCGTCGGAAAGGCCCGTGACGTTCCCCTCGCCCCGGTCAAGGGAAGAGACCAGCCTGGCCCCCACCGGATCGGTGACCGCGGAAAAAACCACCGGCGCGCCCTTGACGGTATTTGCCAGGGCTATGGCCATGGGGGTGGCAATCCCCACCGCCACATCAACCCCGTCGTTCTTGAATTTGTTGGCAATCTGGGCTGCGGTATTGACATCCCCGTTGGCGTTCTGCAGATCAAAGCTTGCGGTAAAGCCCCGCAGCGCCAGGGCGTCCTGGATGCCGCTTTCGCAGGCATCCATGGCTTCATGCTGAACAATTTTGGCAATACCGATCCGGTAGACTTTGGCCGTTTCCCCGGGGCCGGTACTTTCCCGCTTTGAACAACCCAGCAGAACCAGTACGCAGGCCAGCGCCGCTCCGAATTTTTTCATGACTTCCTCCTTATGTTGTGTTTCTCTAAAAAGAAACGCTGTCAGTATAGTAAGTTCCGTTTAGTGTGTCAATGGCCCGCGTGTTTTTTTTACCGGAAGAGGAATATGCATCGCTCAGTATTGTTAATCCTTTCTTGAAACGTCTTTTCAAAACAGACAAGACAGGTATTGTGGATGTCCGGATAAATACAAGTTCAGGCAGGGTTATCCATGTGGAACTTCAGATCAATAAAGTGAAAGACATGTCCAAGCGGTTGATCTATTACGCCGCAAAGTTGCTGACCGAACAGATTAAGATCGGTCAGGACTGGGACAAGCTGCACCAGATTATCAGTATCGTTATCTGTAACCATAAACTGTTACCGGAAGAGCGATCCTACATCAATAGTTATGAATTCCGGAACGAACAGACAAACCGCCGCTTTACTGATCTTGTCAGGTTTATTATACTGGAATTACCGAAACTTCCCGAACAGGAGGACGGCAAAGTTTGGCCCTGGCTAAAACTGTTTACCTGTACCAGGCGGGACCACTATGAAGAGCTGGTAAAACAGCATCCGGAGGTGAATATGGCGCTGAGCGTGCTCAAGGAAATGAGTTTTTTTGGCCAATGGCGGGCCTACAGGGAAGCGCGGGCGCTGCAACGGGCGGATAATGCCATATATATGCGGACCCTGCAGGAAGAAAGCATTGAACAGGGCTTAAAAAAGGGTTTGAAAAAAGGCTTGAAACAGGGTTTGAAACAAGGTTTGACACAGGGACGCCGTTAGTCACAACTGGAAATAGCCCGGCGGATGAAGGCCCGGGGCGTATCGCTTACCCAAATAGCAGAAGATACCGATCTGTCCCCAGACGACATTTCCGCGCTGTAGCCTTTTCCCCGCCCCGGCGGGCGAAGGGCTGACAAAAAACCCCGCCGGAAAGCGGGGTTTTTTGAAAAAGCTGCCTGACATTCCGCGGTTTGCGGGGCTTAACGCCTGAAACCCGCGGGAGCCGGAGGCTTGGGGCCTAGAATTTATACCCCACGCCGACCCGGACGGTAGGACCGTTTACCCAGCCCCAGTCAACTTCACCGTACTGCTTTTCCGCTTCGTCCTCGCCGTTTTTCTGGAATTTATTCTCCAGCCCAAAGCCGTAGAGGGCTTCCACCCGGACAAAGAGCTTTTCCATCACGGGAATATCCACCCCGCCGCCGAATTTAAACCACAGGGTATTAAAATCCGCCGCCACGTTCCGGTGAACGCCGTTTGTTTTTTGCAGATCGGCCTTTGGATAGGTGCCGGTCAAATACACGATATAATCAATCCCCGCCAGGGGGAAAAGGGTTACCGGGCCCAGGGTAAAGGGATATTTACCCAGAACGGAAAAACCCATGTTAAAAGAGGTCTTTGTGGAGGTTACCTCTTCCTCATTCCCCGGGGATTGAGCAACAAGAGTAGGATATTCCACCGTTATATCCGCGGGGCCGCCGGCCAGGGTAAGCACAAATTCCACATACTTGGCGTCAAAAAAAAGATAACCCCCGTAGTTAAATTCCTTGATGGTCTGCTTTTTACTCTCCTCAATCCGCATAGTTTGCCCAGGAAAAGCATTCGCCGGCACATCATAGTTCAAAGTGGCGGTGGTATAGTCAAAGACAAAGGAAAAACCGCCGCCCACGCTGAACCCGTAATCATCCGCAAAAACCGCTCCGGCGGAAAGCAGGACTATCAGCGCCAACACAATATACTTTTTCATACATGCTCCTTACTTTTGGATTAAAAAATTACATCCATAGTAATCATGACAAAAAAGGGCTCCCGTGTCAAGGGCTCAAAATCCAGCATCCATGCTGGATTTTGAGGAGCTTGAACACGGGGCCGTTTCCGGTACAGAATAGGGCTTCGGATGAAACGTTTTCTTTTGTGCCTACCGTTCCTGGCCCTCCTTGGTTCCCTGTCCGCCGGGGAAGGGGATCCGTTCCTTGCGGCCGGGGACGCGGCGGGCCGGGGGGATTACCTTACCCTGAAGCTTGCGGTCCTGGGGCCGGGGGATGAACTCTACCTCTGGTGGGGCCATATGGGGCTTATCATAGAAGACGCCCTCTCCGGGCAGGACAGGTTTTACGACTGGGGGGTGTTTTCCTTTGACCGGGAGAATTTTTTTTATAACTTTGCCTTTGGCCGGCTGGTCTACAGCTGCGCCGCCGGTCCCGCGGAGGCGAATATTTCCCGGATCATCCGGGAAAACCGGGACATCACCCTCTATACCCTGGATCTGCCCCCGGAGGTCAAAACCGGGGTAATGCTCTTCGCGGAAAACAACGTCCTCCCCGAAAACCGGGATTATTTCTACCATCACTTTAAGGACAACTGCGCCACCAGGATCCGGGATATTATCGATACCGCCACCGGCGGGGCTTTCCGGGCCCGCTACGGCGAAGCGCCGGGCCGGTTTACCCTGCGGGAGCACGTGCGCCGCCATACCTGGTTTTCCCCCCCCTGGGACTGGGCCCTTAATTTCTGGATGGGCCAGGACATTGATAAACCCATCACCGTCTGGGACGAGATGTTCCTTCCTTCGGAAATCGCCGGGCGCATAAAAGACTTTACCTATACCGGTTCCCGGGGCGAAGAGCGGAAACTGGTGTCCCGGGTGGAAACCCTGAACCGCGCGGTAAACCGTCCCGGGGTGCTCTCCGCCCCCCCGGCGGGGTGGGGGGGGGAGCTGGCTGCGGGCCTGGGCATTGCGGCTTTTTTCCTCCTCTGCAGGGTTATGGAAAGCCGGAAACAAAAAACCCCGGGAAAGGCGAAGGGGAAAAATGCCCGGTCTCCGTGGCGGGTCCTTCTGGGAACAGGCCAGGCGGCGCTGGGCCTGTTCTTTGGCGCCCTGGGGTTTATCCTTTTTTTCATGTCCCTCTTTACCAACCACGATTATACCTACCACAACAGCAGCCTGCTTTTTGTGAATCCCCTGCTCTTTATCGCGGCGCCCCAGGGCCTGCTCTATGCCTTTACGGGGAACGAAGAAAAACGCCGCCGCTCCGCCAGGCTGCTTAAACTGCTGTGGACTTACGTGTTCTGCGGCGGCCTCCTTACCATGGCGATAAAATTCCTTCCCCTTTTCTGCCAGCAAAACCAGCCGGTCCAGGCGCTGATCCTGCCCTTTGCCCTGGCCTTAAGTTTTGCCCCCGATCTTGCCGGGAAGGGGCTGCGCCGTAAAGGCCTTTGCGGTCTTTGCGGGTTCACTCTTTAAGCTCCCGCCGGTATAGTAAACCCATGGAACCCCCCTTAAAAAAGCCCGGCTGGATCCGGGTCCGCGCCCCCGCCGGGGATACCTGGAAAAAGGTTGACGCGGCCCTTTCCCGCCGGGGCCTTCACACGGTCTGCGACGAGGCCCGTTGTCCCAACAAGGGTGAATGCTGGGGCATGGGAACCGCCGCCTTCATGATCCTGGGGGATCTCTGCACCAGGGGCTGCCGGTTCTGCGCGGTGGCCACCGCCCGGGAAGGGCGGCCCCTCCGGGAAGAGGAGGGGGAAGAAATCGCCCTGGCCGCGGCGGAACTCAACCTGGATTATGTGGTTCTTACCTCGGTGGACCGGGACGATCTGGCCGACCGGGGGGCCTCCCACTTTGCCCGCTGTGTCCGGGCGCTTAAAAGAAAAAATCCCGAAGGTACCGTGGAAGTTCTTATCCCCGACTACCATGGGGCGGAACTGGAAACCCTCGCCGAAGCGGAACCCGGGGTGATCGCCCACAACATAGAAACGGTCCGCCGCCTCCAGGGGATCCGGGATCCCCGGGCATCCTTTGACAAAAGCCTGCGGACCCTGCGGGAAGCCCGGGGCCTTACCAAGTCCAGCATCCTCCTGGGGCTGGGCGAAACCGGGGAGGAAGTCCGTTCCGCCATGGAGGAACTGCGGGCCGCGGGGGTGGATATCCTGGTGCTGGGCCAGTATCTGCGGCCCTCGCCGCGCCAGATCCCCGTGGCGGAATATGTCAGCCCCGAACAGTTTGAGCGCTACGGAAACCTGGCCCTGGATCTGGGTTTCTCGTCGGTGGTCTCTTCCCCCCTGGCCCGGACCAGTTACCACGCCAAATCAAACCACGCGGACGCGGCCCATGCGGGTTGAAGCCACGGGCCGTCCTCCCCGGTGCAAGCTGATCCGCCTCTCGGCGGATCTGGAAGACGGCGTCATCCGCGGCATTTCCATCCGGGGGGATTTTCTTGCCACCCCCGAAGCGGGTTTTGACCGGGCGGAACAGCGCCTCGTCGGTACCCCGGCGGCGGTGGCGGGCAGGAATTTCGACCTGTTCCTGGTGGAGGAAGGGGTCCAGGCTTACGGCATTAACGGGGCGGCCATAGAGGAACTGCTGCGCCATGGATAAACACCGGTTCCGGCTGCTTACCACCGCTTTCCACAACGGGTACTACAACATGGGCCTGGATGAGGCGCTGCTGGAATCGGCGGCCTCGGGATCTCCGCCGGTACTCCGCTTGTACGGCTGGTCCCCCCCGGCGGTGTCGGTGGGGTATTTCCAGGGTCTTACGGAAGAGGTGGATCTGGACTCGGCAAAACGCTTCGGCTTTGACGTGGTCCGGCGCATTTCCGGCGGCGGGGCCGTGCTGCACCGGTCGGAGTTAACCTACAGCGTCATCATGAAAACGGATCATCCCCTGGCGGGAAAAGAGCTGGAAGATTCCTACCGGACCCTCTGCGCGGGGCTGATCGGGGGTTTAGAAGTCCTGGGGGTGGAAGCGGTTTTTTCGGGGATCAACGATATCCTCGTGCCGGACTCTTCCGGCGGCGGGAAAAAAATTTCCGGCAATGCCCAGACCCGGCGCAGGGGTTGCCTGCTCCAGCACGGAACGGTCCTGCTGGATAACGACGTGGACATCATGTTCGAGGTATTGAAGGTTCCCGCGGAGAAAATCAAGGGAAAGCTGATCGGCGAAGTCAGGGAACGGGTCACCTCCCTTCGGGCCGTTCTGGGCCGGGAAATACCCTTTGAAGAAGCCGCCGCCGCCTTTGCCCGGGGTTTTGAGGAAAAGCTGGGGCTGGAATACGAAAGGACGGAGCCGCTTCCGGAGGAAGACCGGCGGGCCCTGGAACTGGCCGGGGAAAAATTTTCCTCCCGGGAATGGCTTTTTAGGAAATAAGCGGTATGATACGAGTATGAAGCGTTTTGCCGCCCTGGGCTGTATTGTGTTCTGCGCCCTCGCTCCTTTCTCCGCCGCCCAGACCGCCGCGGATGTTCCGGGGCCCGGCGCGGCCGCCGAATCCGGCCCTTCCTCTTCCGCCGAAGGCCCTGAAGAAAGCGGCTCCGATCTGACGGAGCTTTCCATTGTCCTCCTGCTGGAAGCCGCCGGGGGCAGCCACGCGGCGTGGCGGTGGCGGCCCGGCTGGCCCCCGGATCTGCCCCCGGATTTGTTTTATATCCCCGGCGCCCTTTCGGTGCGGGTTGATTTTGACGGGGGAAAGCTTGAGCTGGTCATGGAGGGGGAACGGTTCAGGGCCTTTCCGGTGCTGACCCGGACCGGGCTTATCCAGGGCCGCTGTGAATACGATGGCGGGGGCAGGCTTATCAGGCTGTCCTGGGAGAGCGGCGGCGGTGCGATGGCGGGGCGTAGGCGGACCGTAGGTGACGCGGATGCGGGCCGGGGCTGGGGCGAAGGTGACGCGGAAGTGGTGGAACGGGACGGCGGCGGACAGCCCGTCCTGTGGCGGATCTTTTCCGGCGCCTACTATTTTGCCGCCCTGGAATATAACGGGGCCGCGGCGTTTGAAACCTGGTACGACGAAGGGGGAAAGGCCCTGTTCGCGCTGGAGAGCGGTCCCCGGGGTACAACCAGAATTTTCCCCCCCGGCGGCGGTCCGGCGGCGGGTCCGGCAACGGTGGTAACGACGATAGATTATAACAACGGGGGGCTTGTTTCCGCCGTCACGGGAAACGGGGAAACGGTTTCGGCCCTGTACAACTTTAGGAATATGCCCCGGTATCTGGAAATAAGCAGGGACGGCGCCGGTCAGAACCCGGATGAAAATGCGGATCGAAACCCGGATGAAGATCAGGATACCAAACCTCTGCGGGAATTTTATGTTTACCAGTGGGACGAAACGGGCAGGCTTATCCGTTTAAGCGGGGGGCCGGATGGCGGCCTGGATTACCGTTACGAGTATACTCTGGACGACAGGGGCAACTGGACGGAACGCCGGGAACTGCGGATGGAGACCATCGGTCCGGGGGAGGGGGAAGGACCGGAAGCCAGACTGGTTCCCGCCGCCGTACGGACGATCCGGCGGACCATCCGGTACGCCGGTTCCCGGTCCGGGGAAAAATAATGGATTCCGCGGACTGGCGGGAAACCACCTACAGGGATGCCTTTGACAAGGAGATCCGGGGCCTCCGCCGGAGGCTGGAATCGGACCCCCGGTGTACCGCCGAAGATCTGGAAGGAACCCTGAAAAGCCTCTATATCATGGACGGGGCGGACTGGCTGGGCAGGGGAGAGGTCCAGGATACCGTCCTCGCGGCCGCCATTGCGGCCCACGAAACAATCATCGGCGAGCTAAAAAAACTGTAACCTTTACCCTCCCGGTTTGTTACAAAAGCAGGTAGACGGTAAAAACTGTTTCCTATTCCTCCTTTCCTTTTTGGTTTACCCCGGGGGTTCTCCTTCTCCCGGGGTTTTTTTTGCCTTTTTTACGGCAAAAAACATAAACCGCCGGAACCGCATGTTCGTTTTTGGCCTTGTTTTATTTTCCAAAGATTCATATACTTATTAGCGGAGCGTATATGTCGGATACCGATTTTAAGTCGATCATCAAGCTTGATTCCGAATTAAACCAAATCCAGGATCTGGATTTACTCCTGGAGCGGATTCTTCTGGAGGCCCGCAAGGTGGTTCGGGCGGACGCCGGTTCCATCTATGTTATAGAAAAACTGGAGGAAGACGGCGGGCAGGTGGAAAAACTGGTGATCAAGTATTCCCAGAACGATACCATGTCCAGGGAACTGCCCCCCGGCAGGAAACTTATTTTTTCGGTTTTTTCCATCGCGATCAACGAAAAGACCGTTTCCGGTTACTGCGCCCAGACCCGGGAACTGGTTAATGTGCCGGATGTTTACAATATTTCCCTCAACGCTCCCTATTCGTACAGTACGGCCTACGACAAGATTTCGGGGTATAGAACAACCTCCACCCTGGCCATCCCCCTGCAAACCGCGGAAGGCCGCCTGCTGGGGGTTATACAGATCATCAATTCCATGGACAAGGACGGCAATGTGGTGCCCTTTTCCCAGGATGATGAATTCCTGATTACCCATTTTGCCACCAACGCCGCCCTGGCCCTGCAGAAAGCCTATGTAACCCGGGCCATGATCCTGCGGATGATTAAGATGTCCGAACTTCGGGATCCCAAGGAAACGGGAACCCATGTCAACCGGGTCGCGGGTTATGCGGTGGAAATTTACGACCAGTGGGCCTACCGCCATCAGGTGCCGGATGATGAACGGGAGCGTTTTAAAGATACCCTTAAGATCGCTTCCATGCTTCACGATGTGGGCAAGGTAGCGATTTCCGACATCATCCTGAAAAAGCCCGCCAAGTTTACCCCGGAAGAATACATCATTATGCAGCACCATACCCTGTACGGCGCCCAGCTTTTTGAGGATCCCCAGTCGCCGGTGGATGTGGTTGCCCGGGACGTGGCCCTGACCCACCATGAAAACTGGGATGGCTCAGGCTATCCGGGCTGGGTTGATCCCGTTACCGGGCGGGTCATTAAAGCCGCCGCGGACGGAAAACCGCTGGGTAAAAAGGGCGAGGAAATCCCCCTGACTGGCCGTATCGTTGCCATTGCGGACGTCTACGACGCCCTGTGCTCCAGGCGGGTATACAAGGAACCCTGGTCGGAAGCGGACGTGCTGGCGGAAATCAAACAGCTGGCGGGGACCAAATTCGATCCCGGCCTGATCGAAGTTTTTTTCGAGATCCTGCCCAGCATCAAGCAGATCCGCAGCCTGTACCCCGAACCGGAATCGGCCTGATTACCCTTAAACCGGCCAGAAGCCTGTCCAGGGCGTCGGCAAAGGTTTTAAGTTCCCGCTTTCCGTAACCGGCGGTCCGTTCAAAGTCCATGCCGTTTTCCGCGAGCCCGACGGTAAAGTCCCGCAGTGAAAGCTTCTCCCGGATATTTTCCGCCGTATAGGTCCGGCCCCGGTCGTCCAGGACCGCCGCGCCCGCCTCCAGAAGCCTGGCCGCCAGGGGGATGTCCCTGGTTACCGCCAGGTCTCCCCTTTCCGCCAGGAAAACCAGGCGGTTGTCGGCGGAACCTTCACCGGGAGGGCAGACTACCATTTCCGCGTATGCGCCGCCGGTTCCCGGGATCCTCCGGTTTGCGGCGAAGACGGTCCGTATTTTTCTGCGGACCGCGGTCCGCAACAGGAGTTCCCGGGCCGGGACGGGGCAGGAATCGGCGTCTACCAGGATTTTCATGCCCGGGGCGCCGGGTCTTCGGGAATAACCGCGGCAAAGAGGGTAAAGCCCCCTTCTTCCGGGGACCTGAAAACCAGACTTTCCCCCGGCGTTCGCCGGGATATATAGGCCGATTCCCCCGGCCGGAGCGTTATGTCCGGGGGGATGGTAACGGTTCCCTCGTATACAACGGCAACGGCTCCGCCGGGGGCCTTCAGTTCGGCCGCCCGGCCGCCTGTTCCCCGGAGGAGAAAGAGGGAAAATTCCCCGCAGGCGGTTTTATAGCCGTAACAGCCGGCATCGGCATTCCCGGACAGAAGAACCGGTTTGAGCACTGCCGGTTTACAGGGTTCAAAAGAAAGGACCCGGAACAGTTCTTCCAGATCGACATGTTTGGGGGTCAGCCCCCCCCGCAGGACATTATCCGAATTGGCCATACATTCCACGCCGAATCCCCGGACATAGGCATGGAAAAGGCCCGCCCGGATAAAAATCGCGTCCAGGGGCTCCAGTTCCAGCATGTTCAGGTAGAGGGGCGACAGGATGCCCGGATCGCCGGGATACAGCCGGGCGAATTCCCCGCAGAGCCGCCACGCTTCTTCCGGGCGCGCCGCGCCGGGCGCCCCGGCGGAGGCCCGTTCCTTGACGGAAAGAGCGGCCCGTTCCCCGGCGCGGAACACTGCGGCGGAAAGGGCGGCCCGCTCCTCTTTGCTTAAGGCAAAGAGGAGCGAGAGGAATTTCCCGTAACCCCCGTCCAGGGCGGCGTGGAGGGCTCCGGCCCCCTCCAGCTGTTCCAGGAAGGCCGCCGTTTCGGCGGGTTCCCGGAAACCAGCCATTGCGGTAAAGGGACCGAGGGCGCAGAGGATTTCCGGTTTATGGCTGGGATCCTTGTAGTTCCGCTTCGGATCGGAGGGGGCGATGCCCGCCTTGTTTTCCCGCTCAAAGCCTTCCCGGGCCTGGTTTAAATCGGGGTGCGCCTGGATAGACAGGGGAGTTTCCGCCGCGAGGAACTTTAACAAAAAGGGAAGTTCCACCAGTTCCGAAAGGGCGACGGTTTTGCCCTCCAGAACCGTGGTGGAAGGCCCTTCGCTGTGGGTACCCATCCACAGTTCCGCCCAGGGTTCCCTTTCGGGATTTTCCCTTCCCAGCAGCCGGGGTATCAAATCCGGGGAACCCCAGGCATAGTGTTTGACCGTATTGTCCAGTTTGTACGCAGTCATTGCTTATTGGTCGGGGATCAGTTCGTCTATCCGGGCAATCATGTCCAGCGTCAACTGTTCCGCCTCCCGGCCCTCCTGGGCGTCCTGCCGTTTTATTTTTTCGATTTCATCACAGAGCAAAAAACCTGTCAAGATCGCCACCTGTAGGGGATCCTGAAGGCCCGTCGAATTTTTGGTATTTTCAATCACCATCCGGTAACGGTTAAGGAGTCTTTCAAGGTAATCGGGATCTTCATCGGCCGCGATTGAAAGGGAAGTTCCCAGAACATCAATACGTAAGCCGCTTTTTTCCATGATTTTTCCCGTCTGTCTTAGAAAATATCTTTAGAACCTGTCCATCGTTAGAAAATGTCCAGTTCTGCTTCGCCGGAAGTATCCGCTTCGCTGAATTCTTCATCCTCCGGATCGGAACCGGGTTCTTCGTCCACGGTAAAAACCGAAGGCACCGCCGGCTTGGGAGGCTCGGATGCGGCTTCCGGCTGTTCCGCGGGGGCTTCGGCCCGGGCCGCGGGTCCTGCCGCTGCCGGGGCGGACGCCGCGGGGACGGCCTTTGTACCGGGAGCGGCTTTAACGGCGGCAAGGCTTCGTCCGATGGCGTCTTCAAACTGATTGAGCCTGCCCAGGACGGAAACAATGCCTTCCTCAACCTTGGCTTTTTCTTCCTTAAGTTTGGCGATGGCTTCTTCAAGCGCCTCATTCCGTTTTTTTAACCGTCCGTTTTCTTCCGTGACCTGGCTGACAAAGCCGATCGCCCGGGCGATCTTGGACTCCAACAGTTTGATTTGCTCCAGGGTAACCATCGTTAAACCTCCAGCGCGGTTTTTGCCTTGGCCGCTACGGCCTTGAAGGCGTTCACATCCTCGGAAGCAAGATAGGCCAGGGCCTTCCGGTTAATGGTGATCCCCGCCCTGGTAAGGCCCTGGATAAAGCGGGAATAGGTAATTCCCTCCGCCCGGCAGGCGGCGTTTATCCGGATAATCCACATCCTGCGGAAATCGCCTTTCCGGTCCTTTCTATCGCGGTAGGCATAAAAAAGGGCCTTGGTAACCGCATCTTTGGCGGTTTTATAGTTGGAGTGCCGCCGGCCCCAGTAACCTTTGGCCAGCTTGAGTATTTTTTTCCGGTGGTTCCTGCGTTTGGAACCGTCTACAGCACGTGGCATAATGTTTTCTCCTTACCCGTAGGGCAGTAATTTCTTCCGGACTACCGGTACGTTATCGGCGGACAGAATTCCCGCGTGGCGCAAATTCCGCTTCCGCTTGGCGGATTTTTTGGTAAGGATATGGCGAAGGTTCTGCTTTTTGTATTTTACCTTCCCCGATCCGGTAAATGAAAAACGCTTGGCGGCGCTTTTTTTGGTCTTCATCTTGATCTTTGGCATTGCTCTATCCTTCCTGTGTCGCCGGGGGAGCGGTTCTGGCTTCCGCCGCTCCCTGTTTGGCGGGTTTTCCCGTTTTGGCCTTGGGGCTTAACACCATGGACATAAACCGGCCCTCCATGGCGGGGGGCTTATCCATGACATACTCCCCCTCAACTTTGGCCAGTACGTCCTTTAAAACGACCAGCCCCAGCTCGGTATGGGCCAGCTCCCGGCCCCGGAACCGTACCGTTACCTTAACCTTGTTGCCTTCCGCAAGGAATTCCCTGACATGCTTGGACTTAAAATCCAAATCATGGTCGTCGATCTTGGGCTGCATGCGGATTTCTTTTAACTTTAGCAGTTTTTGCTTTTTTTTCGAGTCCCGAACTTTCTTTTCGTTCTCGAACTTGTACTTGCCGTAGTCGAGGATCTTGACCACCGGCGGATTTGCCTGGGGGGCTACCTCTACAAGATCCATCCCCTGTTCCCTGGCCAATTCGAGGGCTTCCTGGGTAGACATAATCCCCTGCTCTCCGTCTTCCCGGATAAGCCTGACCTCCCGTACCCGAATTTGCTCGTTGATCCGTAAATCCTTATCCGCCAACTGACCTCCTTCCTGTCTTACAGGCGTTAACGTACAAAAAACCTTTGACCGCTCTTGTAGGGCTTTAGGTCCGCTACGTATCATAGCAGTATAGTGATTCAGGGGGGGAATGTAAAGTCGGTGGGTAGCTTTTTTTGACTACTTTTCTTTTGGGGCATCACGGTGGCGTAACCCGGGTGGAAGCGGATAGATTACGGGTGTAGCACACAAAGGGAAAAGCTGGTAATATTAGCTATGACGGTTTTTTGCTTTCTCTGGACACCCCTGTTTTACCTCTTTTGGCGTTCCCTGCACGATGAATCCGCCCTGACCGGGGGAACCTGGGCCCTCTTTGTGGGGACGATTGTCGCCTTTTTCCGGTTTTTCCTGGGTTCCTTTGTCAATCCCGGGGGCTTCGGTTTTTCCCGGTTTGTTTCCGCCTGTATCGACGTGGTGGCCCTTCCCGCGGCGCTGCCTTTTATCGTGTGTATCGTTTTTTCCGCCCTCAGAATTGTCTCCGCCCAGGCTAATTTTGCCAATTATGCCTTTCTCTGGCTTATTCCTGTCGCGGCGGTGAGGGCTCTGGGCTGGAGCGCCCAGCGGGATCCCATTCTGCTGATCGGGGTCCCCGTCCTGTGGACCGCCATCGTGGCGGGGATGGGCTTTTTTATCAGGTATATCCAGAACGGCTGGGGCTGGGTGGTAATACCGGCCATCCTGGGAACGGCGATCCTTCCTTTAACCGCCGCCGCCGCGTACTGGGCTCTTTTTGCCCATTATACCCTGGCAGGCCTTGTCCTGCTGATCCTCTGCACGGTTCCCATGGGGATTTCCCTGGTTCAGGCTTTTCTGGAAAACCGAAGGTAGAGGGGGAACGTGGAATTGTTCCCCCTCTTGTAAAGATGTCGGTCATCCGGGCGGCTGCCCTGACCGCGGCGCGGCCATGGTATCCTCCCGGTTCCGGCTGAGCGAAAAGTTTAGCGCTCCGGAGGCGGCGCGGTAAAGGCGCCGGCCAGTTTTTTCCCTTCGGGGCTAAGGAATCCGTCCAGCTCCTGCCAGGTAATAAGTATTTCTATTTCACCGGTGGCATAGGGGGCAATTTCGTAGGGATCCCAGTGGAAATTAAGCCCCTTGGCATCGGGGTAAAAATTTTTCGTCAGGGGAATGGTGTCCTGAGAGAAAATGCCGCTGGAAAGAGGCTTTTCCGCGGGAAGGGGTTCGCCGGTTATCTCTTCGGAAATACGCCGGAGTTTCCAGTCCGCCAGGGTATTCAGCCGGGACATGCCGGCTCCGGTAATGAGGTCGGCGGGGTGGAGCTGCCGGGGAGTTTCCGTACTGATTACAAAGTTATTCTCCGTATGGTTTGGATGGGCGCCCCCCTCATAGGTAAAAATGTTTCTGGTGATTGCCGCGTAGGATCCCGCCAGGACCACTTTATGTTTTTCCTCATAACCCCAGTTCTGGTTATAACCGGGGTTTTGCGCCACCGTTTCCAAATACCGCTTTTCCCAGGTACTGGCAATAAGGCCGGCGTGTTCATCACTTGACCGGCCGTCATAGAGAAACTGCCAGACCAGTGCTTGAAGGGCGCCGGGAGCGGTAACATCCAGAAGGGCAAAATTCAGCTCCGCCCTGGGTTTTTTCTTGTTTTTCAGGGCCGGAATTGATTCCCTGGTATGACGCCGTACAAAGGGACCAAATTCTTCGGATCGCGGGAGCATGGTCGCGCAGGACGCCGCGGCCAAAACAAACATCGCCACAAGGGCGGGGACGGGCCGTAAAAACGGCAAAGTTTTTAAATACTTCATAGTTATAAAGATAAAAAACCTTTAGAGCTTTGTCAATATTTAGCGTTTTTTTCGGCCCCGCCCGCCGCGTGTGCTCCCGGCAATCCGGACGGCGTTGTTTATATCCGCTGATGCGGGGCTTTTCAAGGCATCCGGCCGCGATGGCGGAGAAGGCGGGAAAACTTATTTGCCCGCTCCGCCGCCGCGGCTGGTTTTTTGCCCGGTTTAAGCCTGTCCCGCCGAACCCAGTACGTTCTTGTTCTTTGCGGCGTACATTTTTTTAAGCTCGTCCCGGGCGGGGCCCAGATACTTGCGGGGGTCGAATTCGTCGGGCTTTTCGGCAAAGGTCTTGCGGATCAGGGCGGTCATGGCAAGGCGGCCGTCGGAATCGATGTTGATCTTGCAGACCGCGCTTTTGGCGGCCTTCCGGAGCTGTTCTTCGGGGATGCCTACCGAATCGGGGAGCCTGCCGCCGTACTGCTCGATGATCCTGACGTACTCAATGGGTACGGAAGAAGAGCCGTGGAGGACGATGGGGAAGCCGGGAATTTTCTTTTCAATTTCTTCCAGTATGTCAAAGCGCAGGGGAGGGGGGATAAGGATGCCGTTGGCGTCCCGGGTACACTGTTCCGGCTTGAATTTTGCCCGGCCGTGGCTGGTGCCGATGGAAATAGCCAGGGAATCGACCTTGGTTTTGTTGACGAAGTCAATCACTTCCTCGGGCTGGGTATAGTGGCTCTGTTCCGCGGATACGTCGTCTTCCACCCCCGCCAGAACTCCCAGTTCCCCTTCCACGGTGACATAATCCTTCTGGGCATGGGCAAAATCCACCACCTTCCGGGTCAGGGCTACGTTTTCGTCGTAGGGCTTGCCGGAACCGTCGATCATCACGCTGGAAAAGCCCGACTCGATACAGTCCTTGCAGAGCTCAAAGGTATCCCCGTGGTCCAGATGGAGCACGACGGGGATGTCGTACCCAAGCTCGTGGGCGTATTCCACCGCCCCCCGGGCCATGTTTTTAAGCAGGTTCTGGTTGGCGTACTTCCGGGCGCCGGAAGATACCTGGAGGATCACCGGGGATTTTGTTTCCACACAGGCCTGGATAATGGCCTGGAGTTGTTCCATATTGTTAAAATTGTATGCCGGAATGGCGTACCCGCCGGATACGGCTTTCTTAAACAGTTCCACGGTATTAACAAGGCCTAATTCCTTATAACTGGTCATGTAGCGCTCCTTACTGAAAAATTATTTACCCCACAGTATAATGGATTTCGGATGAAGTGTGAAGCAGTTTTGGCGGCGGCCGGAAAAGTCATGGGGACCCGGCCTGCCCGGGGGGCGCTGGCCTTTGTGATTGCCGCGGCCCTGGCGGGGACGGTTTTTTTGTGCCGCCGCCCGGTTGTTCTGGTGGGGGATCGGGCCTTTAACCTGGTATATGGAGAGAAGCGCTCCCGAACCCGGCAGCTGGCCCTTTCGGTTCTTTTGTTCAGGCCGGTCAGAACCGTCACCCTTGCCGGCGGGGCCGGTCCCGATCTGGCCGCCCAGGCCGCGGCGGGCCGGTCCCGGCGGCCTTACGGGGTTTTTTTCCCCTACCGGTACCGGGAGGGGGCCCGGCGCTACCTCCGGGACCGGCCCGGGGCGCCGGTGGTGGTGCTGGGAGGCCGGCCGCAGGACAACCGGGCGGAAGGGCCGGGGGAAGGCCCCGAACCCCTGTGGCTGTATACCGACACCCTGACGGACATGTACCGGGCCGGGGCCATTGCCGGGGTATTGGCCGGGGAGGGGACCCCGGGCCTCTACCGGGACGGCCTTTCGGAGGCGGAGAGGGCCGCTTTTTCCCGGGGGCTGGACCGGGAGGGGTTCCTCTTTTCCGGCCCGGTCCGGGACGCGGCCTGCGTGGTCCTGGGGGGCCGGGGGGACGAATATTTCCTGGAAGAGACGACGGCGCCGCTGGTACTGTTTACCTGGACGGATCCGGCCCTTGTTCCCCGGACCGCCGCGGCGGTTTTTGACGATTCCCCCTGGACCCAGCTGAGGGCGGGGCTGGAAATGCTGAAGAAAGGGGAGGCGGAAGGCCGGGTTCCCTCGGAGATCCGGGTGTTTTTACGAACGAAAGAACAAAAAGAAGAATATAGTGCGTTAAATCGCTTAAAAACTCTAAAATATTCGGGTGAAACTGCGGATAATTAAAAAAACCGTGTAATAGGTTTGACAAAGAGGGGGGAAAGAAATATAATCTGATCTGACCTCATTTTTCAGAAATAGGAGCCTGCGGAGCCGGGTTTGCGGTTAATTTGAAAAGGAGCATTGGGATGAAACATAGTGGTTTTAGGGTGATTTGCCTGCTTATCCTGGCGGGAACAACCCTAGCGGCGTTCGGTGATGATAGTACCGTTAATTTAGAATCAAAGGTCCTGGAGAGTTTTGACAATAAGGATGACGCCACATACGTTTGGAAAAAAGACGCCAGCCGGTATGCGGTGGGTAAGGACCCGGCGGACAAGGAAAATCCTTCCTTCGCCAGCCTGGGGATTGAAGACGATTTCTTCCCCAAATTGAATTATTTTGAAATCTGGCCCCTGGCCCTGTTCAGAAACAACCGGGAGGGCGCGGAACTGCGCAGCCTGGGCATCTGGGGTAAATTCAAGCGGATGGGCTACAACTGGATCGATGTCTATCCCACCCTGAAATCCGAAGGGGAGGATGCCGGCCCCTACGAAATTCCCATTCCCGGCCGGGTACGGTATCTGGACATGTGGGTCTGGGGTTCCAATCTTAATTATTATATGGAAGCGTACCTGCGGGATGAACAGGGGGTAATCCATACCCTGTATCTGGGGAATATCGGCTACCAGGGCTGGAAAAACCTGCGGGTCCTGGTGCCCACCAGCATACCCCAGCGCCGCCGGATTATTCCGGATCCCACCACGGCCAATACCTTAAGTACCCAGGATAAAAATTCCATCTACCTCAAATTCGTAAAATTTCGTATTTGGACTACGCCCCGGGAAGAAATAGCCAATTTCTATATTTATCTTGACCAGTTCAAGGTGCTTACCGACACCTTTGAATCTCTTTACGACGGCGATGAGATGACCGATCCCGACTGGATTCGGGAAAATTGGGAAACAACTTCGCAAGCTTCGGGGAATTAAGGAGGCCGCAGATGAAACGCATACTGGTAACCATCCTGTTTGGAGCCGTACTGGCCGGCGGGCTTTTTGCCCAGGAAATCGGCGAACCCGATGCCCAGCAGCTGGGGATTATGGACGCCCAGCTGAAACTTAAGGAAGTTTCGGTGGATAAGTTTGAAAACGAAGGGTTCTGGCTTTCCACCATGTCCAATGACGAAGGCTATACAACCTCTAGGCTTTTTGAAGGCAGTCCCGGGGGCAAGCAGCCTATTCCCGAGGAAGACGGGCTGAATATCCCCGATAAATATGTTTTGGGTACGAGGGTGGATTTCCTCCGCCGGGGTATCAACAGCTTCTTTGTTTATCCCCAGCGGCCCATTCCCATTGAGGGAATTACCAAGACCGTTTCGATCTGGGTCGCGGGGCGTAACTTTAACCACCATCTGAACTTGCTTTTGGAAGACGCCTTTGGCCGTAATTTTGAACTGTACATCGGCAGGCTGAATTTCCAGGGGTGGAAGAAAATGACCGTGGCTATTCCTCCCCAGGCGGTGGACGGCGTTCACGGTATTGTTCAGCGGAACTACCATTACAACAGCATGATGGGAATCAGGATTACCGGGTTCAGGATCGACTGCGATCCCATGGAAGCCTACGGTTCCTACTATGTTTATTTTGACGACCTGCGGGCGGTAACCGACCTTTTTGCCGAAGACATTAAGGATCCCGACGACATGAGCGACATGTGGTGATGTGACCGTCTGTCTAAAAATAGGGTTACTTCGGGTAACCCTATTTTTTTGGGCGCGGCCTTTTTCCGTGCCCTTTGTACCCGGCGGTTTGTACGGCTTAGCATGAAATCCATCGGAACCGAGCATGAAAGTACCCTTCACCGGGAATTAAAGTACCGGTACGCCGCGGGCGGTTCTACGGAAGTGGAGCGGGATGGTTTTGTCTGTGACGCCCTGGATGCCGCGGGGGAACTGATTGAAATACAGACGGGGAGTTTTGCCCCCCTTAGAAAAAAACTTGCCCTCCTGGCCGGCCGGGGCCCGGTCCGGCTGATCCATCCGGTGATCGTTGCCAAAACCATCGAAGTCTTTGATACCCGGGGCCGGTTGATTTCCCGGCGGAAAAGCCCCCGGAAGGGCTGTTTCTGGAACCTCTTTGATCAGCTGATCTACGCCCCGGAACTGGCGGTACTGCCCAATCTGACCCTGGAAGTGGCGCTGCTGGATGCCCGGGAACGGCGGGTAAATGACGGCAGGGGATCCTGGCGGCGGCGGGGAATAAGTATCGTGGATCGGGCCGTGGAAACATACCGGGAATCCATCGTCTTTAGGGGGATTAAGGATTACCGGAAGCTGCTGCCCTTCAAACGGAAAGAGGAATTTACCTCTTCCCGGCTGGCGGAAAAGGCGGGCATCAGGATTAATCTGGCCCAAAAAACCCTCTATGTGCTGCATCACGCCGGTGCGGTACGGCGTCTTCGTAAAGAGGGCAAATCCTGGATTTACGAATTATCCTGATTTTATCGAAATTTTATCGAACCATAACAAAACGCTAACACCCGGGGGATAAAAGGAGGTATCTCAATTACAAGGAGCATTTGATGAAAGGTTTGAAACTGAAAGGAGCGGCGGCGCTGATCTTTTTTGCGGTCCTGGGAGGATGCGACGCGGCGAAACAGCCCGCGGACGCTTCCGTACCAGCGGGCTGGCCGGAGGAACTGGTAATGTGCTACCTCCCCAACGAGGCCACCGAGGAATTCGCCGAATACCGGAACGGTATCCAGGGCGACCTCGGCGCCGCCCTGGGGATCAGGGTAACGGAGGTCAATGCGGCGGACTATAACGCGGTGGTGGAAGCCATGCGGACCGGCCACGCGGACATCGCATCCTTCGGCCCCGTCACCTACGTGCAGGCCGTGGAACGGGCCGGGGTGGAAGCCATGGTGGTGGTCGCGCCCTTTGGGGACAAAAGCCAGGCCGGCTATACTTCCAAGATTATTGTGAAGGCCGGAAGCCCCATCAAAACCCTCCAAGACCTCCGGGGCAAAACCTTCGCCTTTGTGGACCCCGCCTCCACCTCGGGTAACTATGTGCCCACCCTGGAACTGATGAACGCCTTCGACATGACCAACGAGGACTTCCATACCAACGGAAGGTTCTTCTCTTCCGTCAGTTTTTCCGGGCGGCACCAGAACGGGCTCCAGGCGGTGATCAACGGGGACATTGACGCCGCGCCGGTGGCCTCGGACATCCTGGAGGGGGAACTCGCCTCGGGCCGGGTAAAGGAAAGCGACTTTACGGTAATCCACCAATCCCCCCTGATACCCAACGCCCCCATTTCGATTCGGAAGGAACTGCCCGCGGACCTGAAGGCGAAGGTCAAAGAGTTTTTCCTCAACTATAAAAACCCCGACTACTTCCAGTTCATGCTCGGCTGGCCGCTGGAGCGGGAGCCGGAATTTGTGGAAGCCAACGACCGGGACCTGGACTATGTCCGGGACCTGATGGCCAAGGTGATCCCGCAGTAAAGTGTAACGGCGAAGAAAGATTCACGGGGGACGCCAGGTGGAACCGGTTGTGGAAGTACGGGATTTACAAAAAACATACCGGGGTTCGGAAAAACCCGCGGTCCGGGACTTGAACCTTTCGGTAGAGCAGGGTGAGATGATCGGCGTCATCGGTCCGTCGGGGGCGGGAAAATCCACCCTCCTCCGCTGCATCAACCACCTGGTTACCCCCACGGCGGGGCGGATCTTTATCGAGGGGGAAGAAATCACCGGCGCTTCGCCGGCCAGGATGCGGAAGCTCCGCCGCCGGGTGGGCATGGTGTTCCAGCACCACAACCTGGTGGCCCGGCTTACGGTGATGCAGAATGTGATGCACGGACGGCTGGGGTATATGAACACCCTGGACGGTGTGCTGGGCCGCTATACGGAAGAAGACAAGCGGCGGGCGGTAAACATCCTGGAACAGACCGGGCTGGGCGAATTTCTTTACCACCGGGCGGGGGAACTTTCCGGCGGCCAGCGCCAGCGGGTGGGGATAGTCCGGGCTTTGATGCAGTAGCCTTCGGTACTGCTCTGCGACGAACCCATCGCATCCCTGGACCCCGCCAGCGCCCAGGTGGTGATGGAACTGATTCGGGACGTATGCCGCCGCAGGAATACCTGCGCAGCGGGTCCTCCCATCGCCTGCGTCGTAAACCTCCACCAGGTAGATGCGGCGTTGAAGTACGCGGACCGGATCATCGGCATGTTTGAGGGGGAGATCGTGTACGACGGGCCCGCCGCGGAACTTACCCGGCGGGTGATCGAAAAGATCTACGCCAGGCCCATGGAGGAACTGATGATCAGCGCGGAACGGCCGGGGGAACACTAGATGGCGGATCGGAACGGAACAGCGGAGCGGGCCGCGGGAAAACTGCGGCTGGCGTCCCGGGAAAGCTTTCGGACATCGCTTGTCTTTTTGATTGTCCTTCTCTTCCTCTTCGGCCTCTCCACGGGCTTTACCCGGTTTAATCCCATCGCCGCCCTTTTTTCCCAGGGGGAATTCTGGAACTTCATCGTAAGCGATTTTGTTCCCCCCTCCGTGGGAAGGCTTGGAGCCCTGCTCCGGGCGGTGATGCAGACCATTTACATGGCCCTGGCGGCCACGGGGCTTTCGACGATCCTGGCCCTCTTTCTAAGTTTCCCGGGGACCGCGGCCATCACCCGTTCGGGGGCGATCAATTCCGCGGTCCGGGCCTTTGCTTCGATCCTCCGGAATATTCCCACCCTGGTATGGGCCTTTATCCTAGTGGCTGCCTTCGGCATCGGAACCGTGGTGGGAATCCTCTCCCTGATCATCGGTACCACCGGTTACCTTACCCGGTTTTTTATCGAGATTCTGGACGAGGCCGCGGAGGAAACCATGGAGCCCCTCCTGGCCGCCGGAGCCGCCATGCCTTCCATTGTAACCCAGGCCCTGCTGCCCGGCGCCATGCCAGGTTTTATCGCGTGGATCCTCTACTGCGTGGAACTCAATATCCGGGCTTCCACAATCCTAGGCATGGTAGGGGCCGGGGGCATCGGCCTTTTGCTTATGGGGTACATCAAACAGTTCAACTATGCCGCGGCTTCCACGGCGATCCTCGCGGTGGCGGTGATTATCATCGGCGTTAATCTGCTTACCACTTACCTGCGAAAACTGATCATGCGCTAGGAATTAAGAATAAGGAGTGAAACCATGTACCTTGAAGAATCCGATTTTAACCTGATGCTTGAACAGGGCCTGGTCCGGGAACGGTACGGACAAAGGCCTGAGCCCAGACCGCCCAAAATACCCGTGGGGAACCTGAAGGGGGATCTGCCGGTTTATATTTTTTTACTGTCCCTGGCGGTTTTGACCCTGCTGTCCCTGGCCCTGGTGGACGCGGAATGGCATAAACTGGCCGAGCGCTTCCCCCGGCTGGGGAAGGTGTTCCTCGACCTGGCCCGCTTTTCAACCGAGCGGTTTTCCCTTACCATACCTTACCTTTACCGAAACCGTTACCGTCGCGGTCCTGGCCCTGGTCTACAGCCTGGTCCTGGGCCTGGCGCTGGGCGCTCTGGCGGCGGAAAACATTACCCCCTGGAAACCCCTGTCCCCGGGGATCAAAAGTTTCCTCGCCTTTATCCGGGCGGTGCCCACGCCGGTGTGGGTCCTCCTGGTGCTGGCTTCCATGGGCTTCGGCATGGCCTCCGGCGTTACGGGGTTGAGCTTCCACGCCACCGCCTTCTTCGGCATGGTCTTTGCCCAGCTTTTTGAGGAGGTCCCCGGCGAGGCCATCGAGGCGGTCCGGGCCGCCGGGGCCAACCGGGTCCAGGTATTTTTCGGCGCGGTCCTCCCCTCGTCCCTTTCGGGCGTCATCGCCTGGACGGCCCTGCGGTTTGAAACGAACTACCAGGAAGCGGCAATCCTGGGCATGGTGGGGGCCGGGGGAATCGGGTACACCATCATGGCCGCGGCGAACAGCTACAAACTTGGCCGGGCGGGGCTGGCGGTCCTGATCGTCTTTGTCTTCGCCCTGGGAATAGAGCTCCTGTCGACGTATATCAAACGGCGGGTAAAGGTTTGATGGTCCGGGAAGGCAAAGTCCGCCCCTGTTCCCGCCGCCGGCTTGTGAACGCCTTTGCTGACAAGGATGACCCCTGCGTTATGCAGGAATTCCGAATTCAAAACAACCACGGACAGACACAGACCAACACGGACAAAATATAAATTTGAAACTAAAGGTCTGTGTTTGTCCGTGGGGTCGAACCGAAGGTTCGTTGCGGTCATTCCCCGAATTGTGGGTCAAGTTTAGCCCGAAGGAGGGGGTGAAACTCCGGCGAGACACCGGAGTTTCACAGTGCCCCGGAGCCGGGGGCTGTGTGCGGCTGTGTGCCCCCCTCACTGATAGCGGTAACCGAACCGGGAATGGTAACACTGGTCAGCCTTCAGGGCGGGGAGATTCATTTAAACCAGCCAGGAAAAGGTAAAGTATCATAAGGAATAACAGTATTACTGCTCCCATTTCGTCTTTAATTTTTATCTTACCGGTAGTGCTCACGATAGTATTCTTTGCGCTGCCGATCCCAATATCTGCTGGTATATGAACCTTCGATTGGCGTAACAGTACCATTTCTATCAATAAAAAAAGTATAATATGCAACCCCGGGATCCCCGGGATCAAAAATTTCATCTTTTATAATTAATGTAAATCCAACGCCGTCTGTTGGACCGGAAGGTCCGTCAACAATTCGATGTAACATGTATTCATTCCAGACCGGAAGATTGTACGGAGGATCATTTTCACTAAACATAAAATTGTTTGGTCTATGCCTCCCGTTAATATAAATAAATAGACTTGTTTAATAACCACAAGGATGTCATAATAATGGCATGAGAAAGAGAAAGAAGGCAGCGGATGCCAAGGTAGATCTTTTTAAACGGCTGTACGGGGTGAAACCTGTTACAT
>JAISBN010000019.1 GCA_031266175.1 Treponema sp.
AATGGAGGATTTATGCGCATTACCTGTGCTATTTCAAAAATATCCTGTCTTTTCGGAATAATGCTGGCCCTGATGGCCGGCTGCAGGCGGACGGGAACGGCGAATTCGGGGACCTCAAATGTCTCCGAAGATAATTCCCTGGGGGAGGGCCTTTTTGCCCGGATAAGTACCGCCCGGGGTGATATTGTGGTCCGTCTGGAATTCGAAAAGGCCCCTCTTACGGTGTGCAGCTTTGTGGCCTTGGCGGAAGGTAAGATGAACGCGGCCCAGGGCAGGCCTTTCTATGACGGCCTGACATTCCACCGGGTTGTCCCGGACTTCATGATCCAGGGGGGAGACCCCGCGGGCAACGGTACCGGCGGCCCGGGGTATCAGTTCCCCGATGAGATAGATCCCAGCCTGCGGCACGATGGCCCGGGGGTACTTTCCATGGCTAACGCCGGGCCGGGGACCAATGGCAGCCAGTTTTTTATCACCCATGTGGAAACCCCCTGGCTCGACGGAAGGCATACGGTCTTTGGAAGGGTGATACGGGGACAGCGGACGGTGGACTCGATTGAACAGGGGGATAAAATACAAAGCGTCAGGATCATCCGCAACGGGGAGGCCGCCAACGCCTTTAGGGCGGATCAGGAGACCTTTGACGGCCTTCTGCGAAACGCCTCCGCCGCGGAGGAGGCAAAGAAAAAGGCCCGGCGGGAGGCGGACCTTGCCGGGATAAGGGAGCAATACCCCAATGTTACCGCAAGCCCGTCGGGGATCCTCTATGAAATCCTAAGCCAGGGTTCGGGTCCCAAGCCCGGCGCGGGGGACACGGTGCGGTTGAATTACCGGGCAATGTTTTTGGACGGCAGGGTCTTTGACTCTTCGGATACCACTGGGATCCCCCTGGAATTTCCCGCGGGGGTGGGCAGGGTACTCCCCGCATTTGACGAAACCGCCCTGGACATGCGGCTGGGGGAAAGGCGGCTGGCGATCATTCCCCCGGAGCTTGCCTATGGGGAACGGGGGGCGGGAGATGTTATCCCCCCCAACAGCTTCCTGGTGATGGAATTTGAACTGACGGGCATCACTCCGCGGGCCTCCGGGGAGGAGTAAAGGGAGGAACCAGGCGGTAGTTCCCCCCTTCCAGGGTAAAGGGGGCGGTGGAACTGAGAATTACCGTCCTGTCCTCCCGGACAAATACCGCCTCCGTGTCCGGCAGGCTTTCCACCAGGGCAAGGCCCTTTTCCAGGCCCAGGGCAAAAACAACGGTGGAAAGGGCATCCGCGTCAATAGAACGGCCCGCTATGATGGTTACCGACAGGAGGCCGTTCCGCACCGGATACCCGTTTTTGGTGGAAAGGATGTGGTGATAACGGAGGCCCCCTTCCTCAAAGTACCGTTCGTAGACCCCGCTGGTGACTACGCTTCTGTTCTTTACCCCCAGGACCCCAAGGTAGCTTCCCCGTTCCTCTAAGGGGTCCTGGACTCCAATACGCCAGTTTTCTCCCCGCCGCCTTTCCCCCAGGGCAAAGATGTTACCCCCCAGGTCTATGATGGCCCGGCGGTTCCCCGGGGGCCGGAGGAGCGCGGCGGCCTGGTCCGCCGCATAGCCCTTGGCAATGGCCCCCAGGTCCAGCGACTGCCCCCGGCGGCGCAGAAAGGCGGTCCCCGCGGCCCGGTCGATCAGCAGATCCCGCCAGTCCACCAGGGACAGGGCCTGTTGAATCTCGGCGGCGCCGGGGACCCGGGGGGTTTTACCCCCAATATCCCAAAGCCTTACCAGGGGGCCCACGGTGGGATCAAAGGCCCCGCCGGATAGTTCCGCGTAATAGCGGGCCCTTTCCAGGACATCCAGGAGTTCTTCCGGCGCCGGTACGGCCCGTATTCCGGCATTTCTGTTGATAAGGTCCAGGGCCGTCCCGCCTTCCGCCCCGCCGGAGGCGGCGGTAAAGGCCATGACCTGCTGAATCCTGTTGAGCTCCGCGAATATGGCGCTGTATTCCGTCCTGGTCCCCGCTTCGAACAGGTTCACGCTGCAGAAGGTCCCCAGGGCAAAGCCCCGCTGGGCGGGGATTCCCCGGGAACAGGAGACACAGAGAAGCGCCGGGAACAGAAGAAAACTTACGGAGAAAAGCCGGTTCATGGGCGGAGTATAGCACAGGGCATATCAATGTGGTTAAGATATCCAAGACTGTTTTAGTGATGGCTTAATTTTGAGTTTTTTAGAGAAATGCGCGGCAGCCGAAACGCGCAAGGGATTGGAGGGGCGTGCGTTCGCCGCGCCAGAGGCGCGGCGAATGGAGCGAAGCGGAACCCCGCAAAGCCCGGTCCCCGCCGCAGGCGGGGATGCGCCCAATATAAACTTGATATCCGGCCTATACTAATTTGCGCGGGGGGTGTGGAAATGGGCAAGGGGGAACCTTCTTTTACTCTGCTTGGAAGAAAGATCTTCTTCTTAAATCCCCTGCCGGCGGTTCAAAACGCGGTAATAGACGAACTGATCCAGCGGGAGTATGAGGCCTATGTGGTAAGCGACCGCACGGTCCTGCGGCGGGCCCTGAAGGATTTCCCCGGCTCCATGGTCTTTGTTGACATCGATCAGACTATCACGGAAAAGGACTGGGAAAGCTGGATTCGTGAGCTGCTGAAGGCCCCGGACCTGGAGGATATACGGATCGGCATCCTGACCTCCAACAGGAGCGATCTGCTCCAGAATAAGTACGCCAACATGCTGAAGCTGCCTGGGGGATACACCATGATCCACCGGGATCTTAACATCACGGTTGCCCAAATTCTTAATATCCTCAACGCCAACGAGGCCAAGGGGAGGCGTAAATACCTGCGGGCCGCCACGGAAAAAGACGGGCAGACCCTGGTGAACTTCCCCATGGAGGGCCGGTTCTTAAGCGGGACCCTTGGCGACATCAGTACCGCGGGTTGTTCCTGTTTTTTTACCGATGATCCGGAGTTTCCCCAAAACGCATCTTTTTCCAACGTGCAAATCAAGCTAAAACATACTATTATTCATGTAGAGGTGGTGATTCTTGGATCCAGACTTGAGGGAAAAACCAGAATTTATGTGGCGCTTTTCAGTGACCGGATTTCCCCGGATACACAGGTTAAGATCCGCAAGTATATTCAGACGAATCTTCAATCCCGGATGGACGCCGTTCTGGGGTAGGAATCATGGGTGAGGCGGCGGATATTCATGGTAAAAAGATCTTTTTTCTTTACCCTTCCGCAATGATTCAAAATACGATTATTAAGGAGCTTATTCAGCAGGAATATGAGGTCTATGCCGTAAAAAATCATACCGCCCTGATGCAATACCTCAAGCGGGACCCTGTTTCGATGGTTTTTATAAATATCAACGAGGGGCCGGGTAAGGATCAATGGGAGGAATGGGTCCGTTCAGTCATGGGCCCGCCGGGTTCATCGCCGGTTCAAATCGGCATTCTTACCAACGCCAATGATGAGGACCTTCGCAGCAAGTATATCAGCGGCATCGGGGTACAATGCGGATTCACGGTAATTAAATCCGATGTAACCGCGGCGCTCCACCAGATCCAGGAAAGCCTGCGGGCGGGGGAGGCCAAGGGCCGCCGCAAGTATCTGCGGGCCGGCAGGGAAATCGGCGCTTCCATAAACCTTCCCTTTGACAACGGCTTCATCAATGGCCAGGTCCGGGATATCAGCACCGTAGGTTTGTCCTGCGTGCTGGATCAAAATCCCAGTTTGGCCAAGAACGCCTTGTTTCAGAATATCCAGCTTAAGATCCAGAGCCGCATCCTCAAGGTGGAGGGAATCGTCTACGGCTCCCGTGACGAGGAGGACGGCAGCCACTGTTATGTGGTCCTCTTTACCCAGCGGGTCGATTCCGATACCCGGGCCCGAATCCGCGAGGGTATTCAGCAGTACCTCCAGGCTAAGATGGAAGAAGAACTTAAATAGTATCTGTCCGCAAAATAACCAACTTTGTGGACAGACACTAAATAGGCCCGGACAGCCGGCCCAAGACTTTACCCGGATTTGACATACCGCAAGCCGTAAATTTGACATTCCAAAGGTATTACTTATTCCAGAAGCGTTTGCTTTGCGGAAAACCCGCGGAACTATGCCGCGGAGTTTCAAAAAACCGGTACACAAGGAGTGCAATATGAAAAAGCTGATTGGTCTGGCGCTGATTGGCCTGATGGCGGCGGCTGTCTTCGCGAGGGGGAGGACGGATTCCGGTTCCTCCGGCGCGGCGGGGAGGAGCATCGTTATCATGTCCCGGGAAGAGGGTTCCGGCACCCGGAGCGCCTTTACGGAATTGTTCGGGGTCCTGGACGCGGATAACCGGGACAATATTACTCCCGCCGCGGAAATAACCAATAGTACCGCGGTGATGATGACCTCGGTGGCCGGCGATCCGGCGGCGGTTGGTTACATCTCCCTGGGTTCCCTTAACGATACGGTAAAGGCCCTGAGCATTGACGGCGTAGCGGCTACCTCCGCGAACGCGGCAAGCGGGGCCTATAAGATCGTCCGCCCCTTCTTCATCGCCACCAAGGGGGATGTCAAAGCCCCTGCCCAGGACTTTATCAACTTTATTATGAGCAGGAACGGCCAGGATGTGGTGGAGCAGAACGGCTGCGTCCGTATGCCGGACCGGGGGCCCTTTACCAGCGCCCTGCCTACCGGCAAGATCGTGGCGGCCGGTTCCTCGTCGGTGACTCCGGTGATGGAAAAACTTAAGGAAGCCTACGCCGCCGTCAACCCCGGCGCGACGGTTGAAATTCAGCAGAGCGACTCCTCCACGGGCATAAACGCGACGGTCGAGGGAATCTGCGACATCGGCATGGCCTCCCGGGAGATCCGAAGCACCGAAATAGACAAGGGCGTCAGGGGAATCCAGATCGCCACCGACGGCATCGCGATCATCGTTAACAAGGGAAACGCCCTGAACGGCCTGACCAAAGAACAGGTCCGGGCGGTTTACCTGGGCGAAGCGGAGACCTGGAACGCCGTTAGATGAAAGAAAAAATACTGCACGGCGTCTTTGCGGCCGCGGCCTGCGTCTGTATTTCCTGCGTCGTCCTGATCTGCCTGTTCCTCTTCGTCAACGGCGTTCCGGCTATCGGGAAGATTGGGCCCTGGAAATTCCTCCTGGGTACGGTGTGGAAACCGGGCAGCGGCCTCTTCGGCATCGCGCCGATGATACTGGGCAGTATATACGCCACCGCCGGGGCCGTCATCTTCGGCGTGCCCCTGGGGGTGTGCACCGCGGTTTTTATGGCGAAGTTCTGCGGAAAGCGGCTGTACAGATTCCTGTCCCCGTCGGTAAGCCTCCTGGCGGGGATACCTTCGATAATCTACGGGTTTTTCGGCCTGGTGGTCATGGTCCCCGCACTGCGGGAAATCTTCGGGGGCAGCGGGAAAAGCCTCCTCACCGCCTCCCTGCTCCTGGGTTTTATGATCCTTCCCACCATCATTAGTATTTCTGAAGCGTCGATCCGGGCGGTGCCGGAAAGCTACTACGAAGGGGCCCTGGCCCTGGGGGCCGCCCACGAACAGGCGGTCTTTTTTACCGTCCTCCCCGCGGCGGGGCAGGGAATAATGGCGGGGGTGGTCCTCGGCATCGGGCGGGCTGTCGGGGAAACCATGGCGGTCGTCATGGTGGCGGGGAACCAGGCGGTGATCCCCCGGAGCCTGGTCCGGGGCCTGCGGACCCTTACCGCCAACATCGTGCTGGAAATGGGTTACGCCGCGGACCTCCACCGGGAGGCCCTGATCGCCGCCGCGGTGGTCCTCTTTGTGTTTATTCTGTTAATAAACATCCTCCTTTCCCTGGGTAAAAGGCAGGCCGCGGGATGAATGGTCCGATGATGAACCGCCGGCGGAAAAAAAGGGCCCTGCCGGCGCTCCTTAAATTGGCGGTAACGGCGTCGGCGGGGGTTACCATGGTCCTTATTCTTTTCCTTTTCGGCTATATTCTGATAAAGGGTATACCCAACTTTTCCCTGGACCTTTTCTCCCTCCGCTACACCAGCGATAATGTTTCCCTCCTACCCGCCCTGATAAATACGGTGCTTATCACCGCGGCGGCCCTGGGGATTGCGGTTCCTGTGGGAATATGTTCGGCAATATGGCTGGCGGAATATTCCCGCCGGGGCAGCCGGCTGATCCTGGCGGTCCGCCTTGCCGCGGAAACCCTGGCGGGGATCCCCTCCATAATTTACGGCCTCTTCGGCATGCTCCTCTTTGTCATTTTCTTGGGCTGGGGGTATTCCCTCCTGGCGGGAGCTTTTACCCTGGCGATCATGGTGCTGCCGGTGATCATGCGGACCACCGAAAACGCCTTGCTTTCGGTGAACGACTCCTTCCGGGAAGGCAGTTTCGCCCTGGGGGCGGGAAAGATAAGGACCATATTCGCCATTGTCCTGCCCGCCGCCATGCCGGGGATCCTGTCGGGGATAATCCTCTCCATTGGCCGTATCGTGGGGGAAACCGCAGCCCTGATCTTTACCGCGGGGACCGTGGCAAATATACCGGACAGCCCCCTTTCCTCGGTACGGACTCTGGCGGTCCACATGTACAGCCTGTCCAGTGAGGGGCTGCATATAAAACAATCCTATGCCACCGCCGTGGTACTGCTGGTCCTGGTGGCCGGTATAAACGCCCTGGCAGGTCTGGGGGCTAAGAAAATAGGACAGGCGGCAAATGGATAAGCAAATAGATAAGATCAGCATTTCCGGACTCAACCTGCACTACGGCGCCCTTCACGCCCTGAAGAACGTTGATCTTTCCGTTGGCGTAAACGAAATAACCGCCCTTATCGGGCCTTCGGGCTGCGGTAAGTCCACCCTTCTTAAAACCATAAACCGGATGAATGACTTAATTGAAGATTGCCGCATCGACGGCAAGGTGCTGCTTGATGGGGAGGATATTTACGGCGGCATGGACGTTACCCTGCTGCGCAAGCGGATCGGCATGGTCTTCCAAAAACCCAATCCCTTCCCCATGAGTATCTACGACAACATTGCCTACGGCCCCCGGACCCACGGGCTTAAGTCCAGGGTAAAGCTGGATGAAATAGTTGAAAAGTCCCTGCGGGACGCGGCGATATGGGAGGAAATAAAAGACCGGCTTAAAAAGAACGCCCTGTCCCTCTCCGGCGGGCAGCAGCAGCGGCTTTGTATTGCCCGGGCTCTTGCGGTCAATCCCGAGGCCCTGCTCATGGACGAGCCTACCAGCGCCCTGGACCCTATTTCTACCTCAAAAATAGAAGATCTTGCGGCGGAATTAAAGAAGCACTACACTATCGTTATTGTTACCCACAACATGCAGCAGGCGGCCCGGATTTCCGATAAGACCGCCTTCTTCCTCCACGGTGAAATTGTCGAATTTAATTCCACGGAAGCGATCTTTTCCATGCCCCGGGACAAGCGCACGGAGGATTATATTACAGGGAGGTTTGGCTGATGCGCGAAAGCTACCATAAGCAGCTTGAAAATCTGCATACCGAACTTATACGCATGGGGGCCCTCTGCGAGGACGCCATCGCCAACGCGGTAAAAACCCTGGTGAACCGGGAAGATAATCTGCGGGAAAAGGTGTGGGAACTGGAACGGGAAATCGATCTAAAAGAACGGGAGATCGAATCCTTTTCCGTACACCTGCTCCTCCGCGAACAGCCGGTGGCCGGGGAACTGCGGCAAATAACGGCGGCCCAGCGGATGATAACCGACATGGAGCGGATAGGCGATCAGGCGGCGGACATAGCGGAGCTTACCCGGTTTATCAATGACTCGGAGCTGATAAGGGGTATCCCCATTGATGAGATGGCGAAGGCCTCGGCAAAGATGCTTACCGACAGCGTGGATGCCTTTGTGGCGGCGGATCTTGAGAAGGCCTACGCGGTGATGGCCTATGACGACGTGGTGGATGAATTCTTTACCAGGGTAAAAACCGAACTGATCTCCCTTATTTCAAAAGATAACCAGGCCGGGGAAACGTACCTGGATATGCTTATGATAGCAAAATACCTTGAACGCATCGGCGATCACGCCCAGAATATTGCCGAATGGGTTGAATATTATATTACCGGGAAACGGAGATGACCCGGTTGATATACCTGGTGGAAGATGATGCAAGCATAAGGGAACTGGTGATCTACACCCTGCGGAACACCGGTTTTGAGGCGAAGGGTTTTGCCGGGGGGGAAGAGTTTTGGCAGGAGCTGCGGGAGCGTCTACCTTCCCTGGTGATACTGGATATCATGCTCCCCGGGGAAGACGGGCTTGGTATCCTTAAGCGGCTCCGTTCCCACGAACCCACCAAGCGGCTGCCCATCATGATGCTTACCGCCAAGGGCGCGGAATACGACAAGGTCCTGGGGCTGGACTCCGGGGCCGATGACTATATGGCAAAGCCCGCGGGCATGATGGAACTGGTAGCCAGGGTAAAAAGCCTGCTGCGGCGCACGGAATCCCAGGCGGACAAGGACGAGTACCGGATTGGGGGGCTTTACGTGAATATTCCCCGCCATCTGGTCATGGTCAACGGTGAAGAAGTTACCCTTACCCTTAAGGAATTTGATCTCCTGGTGTACCTGATAAGCAACTTCGGGATCGTCCTTTCCCGGGAACGGATCCTCCAGGCGGTTTGGGATTACTCCCTGGCCCTGGAGACCCGGACTGTGGATACCCACATCCTTACCCTGCGGACAAAGCTTAAAGCTTGCGGCTCCCTGATAGAAACCGTGCGGGGGGTAGGCTATAAAACGGGGAGCGGCGAATGAGGCGAAAGATTTTTCTGTTCCTTTGCGCCCTGACGGGGCTTTCCATCGTAGTAACCGCCGTCCTTATACATTTTGTCCTTTACTGGGATTATGCCCAGATGATGAGGCATGATCTCGCTGTGGAGATCGAATATATCCGGGCGGGAATTGAATTATCCGGCCCGGCGTATCCGGCATCCTTAAGGCGGAAGCCCTGGCAGCCCGGGGTTCCGCCCACCCGCGTCACCCTGATTGCCGCCGACGGCCAGGTGCTTTTTGATACCAGCGCCGGGGCGGCGGGCATGGAAAACCACCTTTCCCGCCAGGAAATACAGGAAGCCATCAACACCGGCCAGGGAGAAGAAACCCGTTTTTCCGAAACCCTGGGGAAGCGGACCTATTACCGCGCCCTTATGCTGAGTAACGGAACAATCCTCCGTACTTCCAGAACCACCGAGAGCGTGTTTATCTCCCTTATCCGGCCCATTATGCTCACCATCCTTATCGCCCTGGTTATTTTTGCTGTTGCCGCGAAGATCAGCTCCCGCATAACCGGCGCGCTGGTGGATTCTATCAACCGTTTAAATCTTGACGATCCTGAAAGCAACGTTACCTATGAAGAACTTACCCCCCTTTTAACCCGCCTGAAAAAGCAAAACGATACTATCGCGGTCCAGCTTTCCGAACAGCGGAAAAAACGGCTGGAGTTTACCGCCATTACCGACAACATGCGGGAGGGTTTGATCATTCTGGATCATGAGGCCCAGATCCTTTCCTGCAACAAGAGCGCCCTGGGGCTTTTGGACATCCGCCTTGGAACTATCGAAAACCAGAACGTGCTGGTTATCCGGCGGGACGAGGCCTTCCGCCGGCTAATAGAAAAGGTAATTTCCGGCCTTACCGCGGAGACCCTGCTGTCTTCCGGGGAAAGGCATTTGCAGGCCATCGCCAACCCCGTAATGGACGGCGGCCTTGTCATGGGGGCGGTGCTGGTTATTCTGGACGTGACCGAACGGGAAGACCGGGAAAAGCTGCGGCGGGAATTTTCCGCCAATGTTTCCCACGAACTTAAGACCCCCCTTATGGCTATTTCCGGCTACGCTGAAATAATGGCCGGAGGCCTGGCGAAGCCGGAGGACACGCGTCACTTCTCCCAGAATATCTACAACGAGGCCCAGAGGCTCATCTCCCTTATCGGCGACATTCTTATGCTGTCCCGGCTCGATGAACGGGACGGCGCCCTGCCCACCGAGCGGGTGGAACTCCTCGCCCTGGTCCGGAACCTGGCGGAACGGATCGGCGCCGCCGCGGCGGAGGCGGGTATTTCCGTCATCGTCGAAGGGGAGGAGGCGGTAATTACGGGGATCCCGCGGATCCTGGACGAGATGCTTTATAACCTGCTGGACAACGCGGTAAAGTACAACCGGCCCGGGGGGAGCATACGGGCGTCCATAACCAAGGCCGCCCATGAAGCGGTGTTTTCCGTTTCCGACACGGGGATCGGTATTCCGGCGGCGGAGCAGGAACGGATCTTTGAACGGTTTTACCGGGTGGACCGGAGCCGCAGCAAAGCTGCGGGGGGGACGGGCCTGGGGCTTTCCATCGTCAAACACGGCGCGGCCCTGCACAGAGCCCGCCTGGAAGTACAAAGCGACGGGAAATCGGGGTCCTGTTTCACCCTGCGGTTCCCCGATCCGGCAGGCCCGGCGGATTCCTAAACGGCCGCGCCGATTTTTTTAACATTCCGCGAACCCTGCCAGGATGCACGCTTAAGGATTTTATTTTCTTTTTTGGGCGCATTTCCGGCACGGAGCGCCGGAAACCGGGCTATCCGCTTGTATCTTTTGCCGCCTGCGGCGTCAAAAGGCCTTGCGCGAAAGCGCAAGAACTTCTATCCCTTGCGCTGCCCAAAAACGGCCTCCCTGCCGTTTTTGAGCTGTAAGTTTTTTGCTTCGCAAAAAACTTATGCAGCCATTACAACCGGCCTCCTGCCGGCCTTCGGCTTCCGCCTTTCCAAAACCACTGAAGCGGTTATGATTTTCTCCGTTTACGGGGGAAGTATATGATTCTACCCGTTTATCCTGAATCCCTCTTGATAAGTAGGGCATAATGTAATACATTTTGGATATGCCGCTGCCCGGTATTGAATGGGACGAGGAAAAGGCGCGGATCAACCTCGCAACGCACCAGGTGAGCTTTGAGACCGCGCAATATATATTCTCCGATTCGGAACGGCTTGAGCGCCCGGATAGGAGCGCGGGGAATCTATCCGGGGAAGAGCGTCTGCAAACCTTGGGTATGGTTAACGAGGTTCTTTTCGTAGTCTACACGGAGCGCGGGGAGAACAGCCGTCTTATATCGGCCCGCCGCGCAAACAAGGCGGAAAGGAGAAGCTATAATGGGTACTATCATATCGACGGTAAAAGCTGGACAAAAGCCGTCTAAGGCGGAAATGACCCGGATACGCAAGGAACTGCGGGAAGCGGCAAAACATCCGATTGTCTATACCGAGGACAGCCCGGAATCCACCCCGGAGGCCCTCAAAGAATTCGCCCGCCTGGCGGCGGAGCGGAACCGGCGCAAAAAGAAACGGTCGGTAACGATCCGTATCGCCCCGGACGTTCTGGAATGCTACAAAACGATGGGGGACGGCTACACCGGCATTATGGCCGATGTCCTGAAATACGCCGTGGATAATCCCGGCATTCTCACCGCAGCCACCCGATAACCCCGCCGATTCGGCGATCGCCGGGCCGCTTTCATTATACGCAGCGATTAAGGACGCCCTCCGCAGGGCAGTCCTGTTCCTAATTCCTTACTACATAAGGAATTAGGATTTTGGAGAATGGGGGATTCGAACCCCCGGCCTATAGATTGCGAACCTATCGCTCTACCAACTGAGCTAATTCCCCAAGGCCTGTTACGGTATACCCTTTCCGGGGGAAAAAAGCAAGGGGCCCGGCGGCGGAACGGAACCCCGGTCTCCGCCGTGCAACGGCGGGGATGCGCCCATCTCCGCGCGGTGCGGTATACCCCACTTCCTTACAGCAGAGGCCCGCGGGACTAACGCGCCCTAGCCCTTTATCGCCCCCTCCGTAAGGCCGGTGATAAAGAAGCGGTTGAGGAACAGGTACACGATCAACATGGGGATAAGGGAAATGCTGATGCCGGCCAGCATCAGGTCCCAGGATACGGCGGACTCCCCCCCCATGGACTTAAGGGAAACGACCCCCACCACCAGGGGCCACTTGCTCTGATCCCCCAGGGTAAAAATATAGGGCATAAGGTACTCGCTCCAGGAGGCCCGGAAGGAGATAAGGCCGATGGTGGCGATCAGGGGTTTGGTAAGGGGGAAGAGGATCGACTGGAAGATCCGGTAGAAGCTGCATCCGTCTATCCGGGCGGCCTCGTCGATCTCCTTGGGTATCTGGTTAAAGTAACTGGTAGAAAGAAATACCTGGGTAACGTTGAGGCCGAACACATAAATGACGATCACCCCCCACAGGCTGCGGTCCAAACCGAGGAGCTGGGTAACCTGGAGCTG